>CALCOW010000291.1 GCA_937899935.1 uncultured Phycisphaerae bacterium | reverse complement strand
ATCTCAGTCGCAACTCATCCGGAAATACAGGAAGCAAAAGTAGACTCAAAGAAGATTGTCGATCGAACACCTCTACAGAAAGAAACTGGACCGCAAGCAAGTCAATCGCCAGAAGGTAGGCATGGCGACGGTCTCGAGCGAGCCATGACAGATCTCGCTGACGAATTGCGCTCTGCCAGAATGCAAAGAAGGGAGCTTTCGGCTTCCCAAATTGTCGCTGGTGCCTGTCAAGGCCTGGCTATTCTCTTAGCGGTACTCGCGCTGCTTCAACTCAATGACATTGGAGCGTTCGCTCGAACCATTACTTTTGCAGGCCTTTTTCAGTTGATGACCATTGCATTCCTGCTCTTTGACTGGCGCCGTTGAATATGGCAGCGACCAACAATCGTGATGCCATTCCTGTAAATACTCAAACGCTTTGCGTCATACTTCCATCCTGGGTAGGTGATACGGTTATGGCCACAGGCCTTCTTCGCACATGTGCGACCCAAAGACCCAACACCAAACTCAAAGTTATTCTGCGACCGGCCCTGAGCGCACTCCTCGAAGGCCTTCCTTACATCGATGCGATACATCAGGCAAAAATGAAGGGCCTTACTGGACCACTGCAATCTGCTCGCATTCTAAAGAAAACAAATGCAGATGCCGTTCTGATTTTACCCAATAGCTTCCGCTCAGCGCTGACCGCCAGACTAGCGGGCGTTGCGAAGCGTATTGGATATGCACGAGATCACCGTGGCATTCTTCTTACTAATGCGATTGAAGCACCGAGCCGTGATGAGCCCATTTCACTACTCGATTACTACCAGTATCTAGCAACTTGCGCCCTCGGCCAGAAGCCAACTGACATGACACCGCATCTTGAAGTCACTGATCAACAGCTGTCTGCCAGTGCCGCACTGCTTGATAAATGTGACAAGCGAATCGTCATTTTGAACCCCGGCGGCAACCGCTTGGCCAAGCGATGGCCTGCAGAAAAATTTGTTGAGTTGGGGCACCTGTTGACCAGAGAACTTGATGCTCAGCTTGTCATTACGGGCGCCCCCTCAGAAGCTGAACTTGTTGCCCATATTGCTGACGCTCTTCCTGGAAGTTTAGATCTTGCTGCCAAAGACCTTGGCTTAGGGACACTCAAGGGTGTAATCCGTAGGGCCTGCCTGATGATTACCAATGACACTGGACCACGCCATATTGCAGCAGCATTAGGCACACCGGTTGTCACACTCTTTGGGCCAACGGATCCACGCTGGACGACATTGCCGGGAGTTAAAGAAAGGCTGCTGGTCGCTGAGCCTTTTCTTCCGGAAGAACGGCTTGCTGACAATCATGCTGCTTTATGCAACGTTGACCGCATTACGAGCGCCGACGTGCTCGCAACCGCCCAATCACTGCTCGACGAAACATAGGTGGCTCCTCCTTCAGCGCTGCCAGAAGCAATCCCAGCCAGCCCGCTCGTGGCACCTTGATTGACTGCCCCACCAGTTCGCATCCGAGCCGTTCAATCATTCGATCTCGCTCTTTTACCTTATCACGTGAGCGACGC
>CALCOW010000290.1 GCA_937899935.1 uncultured Phycisphaerae bacterium | reverse complement strand
AGAGAACTTTGTATCGCTGAGTCCGCCGAGCCATTGCACATAGAGTTCTGCCAGCCTCTTGGTTGCACCCATCATTGAACTTGGATTGACGGCTTTGTCAGAGCTGATCAAAACAAACCGCTCAGCGCCTATCGCTGCCGCGGCATCGGCGACCGACTTTGTTCCAAACAGGTTGTTGTCAATCGCCGCTTCAGGATGCTCTTCCATCATTGGTACATGCTTATGCGCCGCCGCATGAAAAATGATCTGTGGCTCAAAGTGGCGAAAGTGATCCTGCGTCAGATTGGCATCGACGACGTCATGTAAAAGTGCGTGGCGTTTGAGATCAGGTGCTAATTGAGCGATCTGTCGATCAATTTCAAAGAGCGCGTTTTCTGACCGATCAACCAGGATGAGTTGCCTTGGTTGACAACAAGCAAGCATGCGTGACAGTTCACTTCCAATTGATCCACCTGCGCCGGTGACTAAAACACGCCGATCTCGAAAGTGACGAGAGAGAGACCTTTGGTCGACCGTGCGAGTGCTCCGGCCTAAAAGGCTTGCCGTATCGACTTCTAAGTTCGTGCGTGGCCCACGACCGCTTAGTTGATCATCGAGGGTTGGCATGAATCGATCAGGTATGCCCAGGCGCCGAAGTCGCGTACGTATGTTCTTAATTAAGTCGGTCATCGCCGCCGGTAGTGCGACAAGCACTTGATCGGGCTGTGTTTGCTTGAGTAACGACTCAAGATCCGCCAACTGGCCGATGACTTGATCCTCTCTTGCCAGACTGGGTAGATTTTCAATCGTAATCCAACCGATGGTCTGGGGGGCGTCCGTTAAGAGGGCCAGTTGAGCATCAAGCTGCCGACACGTTTTGGGTGTGCCAATTATGACATGTCGCATCTCAGAGGCTCCTGCCGCAGGTCCATCACTGCACCTATATCGTAGCAGGGGTCATGGATTGACAGCGAGGTATTGCATCAGAGGTCGAATCACTCGTTTATTGCAGCGCTTCGCTTCGATTGTTGGTCGAGAACTGTTCCAGCCCAACCAATGGCCATTGAGATTGCGAATCCAATGCCAATGAGGCACAGCGCTCCGATGATCAAGCCAGGGGAGGGGCTGAAAAACTCTGTAGCCCAATTTTTTGGTTCGAGCTCGGCAAGCTGTTGTTCATTTGTAATGACCTGACCCCACGCCGTCGTATCACCAATCTGGGGTTCAATACGAGCTTGAAATGGCCACAATCCAACGACCGCGCCGATCAAGAGGCCCATCAGTGCGCCGAGTGTTATTTGGGGTGCTCTTTCAAGCAGTCGCTTAAGGACGTTACTGACAACGACGATGCCAATAACGGCGCCGACGACTGCTGGTAAAAGAATCTTAGCCGCCGCCATCATTGCTTCGGTATCAGCATTCTTCAGTCCCAACTTGGCATCATTAACGGCGTCAAAGATGAGTAGATACTGTCCGAGTATGAGCAACAGGTAACTGCCGGAGACGCCAGGAAGAACCATTGCAGCGCCCGCGGTCACACCGCCAGCAAATAATAAAGCAGTGTGGCCTGAAAGATTTTCACTCGCGCCTTCTGCTCCCAACATCTCAGCCATAGCTAAGATGATCATGCAGGCGCATCCAATCGCAGCAGCAATCATTGCTTTCGTTGAAATTGGCCGCAAGAGGCGCAATATGATTGGAACTCCACCAAGTGTGAGTCCAATAAAGATGCTGTACATGATCCACTGATGTGAAATGATCAGTCCAGTCACCACACCTGCCAATAAAGCAATTGCAACAACAGCACTGATTCCAATACAAGCGATAATGATCAGGCTTCGGAGACGCCATCGAAACGTCGTAATGTCCGAGACGGCAGAGATGAACTGCGGATAGACACCAGAAGCCAGTAGCATTGTTCCGCCTGAAATTCCTGGGACAAGATTCGCCAGTCCCATGAGAAAGCCGCCGATGACACTGCGGACACCCGTCGAGACAATCGCATCATTCGTATCTGGTGTTTCTTTCATAGGAGCGTTGTACAGTCCGTCGGCATCTGGTGTCTGCAGGCTTGAATGACTACGATTACGAAATCTAAAGGTGATAGTATGATGGAGTGACCACATTATTGAGAAATTGGTCTTACTTCTCAGGTTTGAGGCCTATATCGTCATGTTGGGGTTTGATTCATGCGGCAAAGAGCTTACTGCTTGGAGTAATAAGTGAAGCACATTTTGGTAACAGGGGGAGCTGGCTACATAGGCTCTCATGCAACATTGCGACTCTTAGAGCTCGATCACAAAATCACTGTGGTCGATGATCTGTCAAATGGATGGCAGTCAGCTATTGATGCTTTATCGAAAGTGGGAGATCTCACGTTCATTGAATGTCGCTGTGGTGACTATGACAAAATGATGGATTTGATGAGCGACCATCAAATCGACTTGGTCATGCATTTTGCCGCTTTTGCTGCTGTGAACGAGTCGGTAAAAGAGCCATTGATGTATTACGAGAATAATACGGGTAATTCACTGTCGCTCTTGCGCGCTATGATGGACTCAGGCGTAAATAACATGGTCTTCTCAAGCACCTGTGCTACTTATGGTTTGCCGACACCAGACCAAATGCCGCTGACCGAAGATTGTCCCCAAAAACCGATTTCACCTTATGGATGGTCAAAATTATGGTTTGAGCAAGCTCTGAGTCAGTGCACAAAGGCAAATCCATCTTTTGCGTGCACGGCACTACGGTATTTCAACGTGGCGGGGTGTGACCCACAGGGGCGCGTTGGCGAACACCATATTCCAGAAACACATCTCATCCCTATTTGCCTTGAAGTGGCAAAGGGCAAGCGAGACGACATCAAGATCTTTGGTTCAGACTACGACACGCCTGACGGGACCTGCATTCGTGACTATGTTCATGTGGATGATCTGATTGCGGCTCATCTGCTTGCAATGAAACATCTCGAGCCGGGGGTGATGCAGACATTTAATGTCGGTATTGGACGTGGATATTCTGTTATGGAGGTCATCGAGTCGTGTCGTCGTGTCACAGGTCATGCTATTCCTGCTGTATCGCATGAGCGTCGCCAGGGTGATCCCGACATGCTCTACAATGACCCATCGAAAATACAGAAAGCATTCAACTGGAAGCCGAAGTATGAAGAGCTTGATGCGATTGTTGCAACCGCATGGCATGAGATGAATCTCTAAAGTCTTTGATCATCCACCAATAGACGACATGGTGCGGATCGGCTGCTCAAAATGCTCGGAGCCAATTCCGTGCCCTTTTTGCTTTTGCCATACACCATCTGACATGTAGCTAGCCAGTGCATCGTCAGTGGCACCCTGACGAAGTAGGGGCGATAGATCGATCTCTTCTAAGCTGAAAAGACAGGGGCGCATCTTCCCATCTGCAGTGATGCGCAGTCTATTGCAGGCGCCACAGAATGGACGTGAAACGGGTGCAATGATGCCAATGCTGCCACGTTCACTATCACGAAAGTTGTAGTTCAAAGAGGTTGAATGGGCGCTTTCATCGTTGTGTGGAACAAGTGAATGAACCGATTGCAGTCGATCGATCATCTCCTTCATAGACACGACCTGCCGGCGGTCCCAGCTTCTGCCTGCGTCAAGTGGCATAAACTCAATGAGCCGCATAGAAACGCCCATCTCTCGTGCGAAATGGCCAAAATCAACAATCTCATCATCATTCACACCTCGCATAATCACGGCATTGACCTTGATGGGAGTGAGTTTTGCACGGCGTGCAGCTTCGATCGAAGAGATGACTTTGGCAACCGTTGTTGTTGAGCGTGTAATTTCCGACATGCGTTCTTCTCGAAGCGTGTCAAGACTAAAAGTGAGGCGTGTGAGTCCTGATTGTTTCCACCTCTGTGCACGTTCTAAATCTATATTCCAGCCGTTGGTCGTCATTGCAATATCGATAAGAGACATCTGGCCGAGCCCAGCAATTAACTCGTCAAGATCTGGGTAGAGTGTCGGTTCTCCACCCGTTAGTCGCACCTTATTGATTCCTAGGCGGCGTGAGATACTGACGATGCGTAGGTACTCTTTGAGTGTCAGGAGATTGAGTTTGGGCATGAAGCGAGTATCAGGTTCCATGCAGTAAGTGCATCTGAAGTTGCAGCGATCGGTTACGCTGAGGCGCAGGTCGCGTATGACGCGTCCGTGAGCATCGATCAAGTGTGTTGGCCTCATTGCTCCGCGTGGTGTATGAGAGCGGCGGTCTGAGCTTTGAAGCACGGAAAGGGCAACGTTCATGCCCCCATGATAGGCAAGCGCCCTGATTTGCGGGCTTAGAGATTGGAGACCCATGCAGAAACACTGGCAAAGACGCATCAAATGGCCGTGGAGGGGAGGCAAATTTTGGCTCCCAATTATATTGGTGGGCTGTTCAGCGGAACAAACTGTTGATACACCTTTGGCTCCACCTGACGGTCCAATTCCAACCTACATGGCATCCTGGATAAAGAAGGCTCCAATCATCGATGGTCAAATCGATGATGACATATGGTCAGCATTGCCATGGACACAGCCATTTGTTGATATTGAGGGCTCGAAGCGACCACGGCCACATTTTCAGACGCGTGCAAAAATGGCCTGGGATGATGACCATTTTTACATCGCAGCCAAACTAGAAGAGCCACATGTTTGGGGATCTCTGACAGAGCGAGATTCAATCATCTACAACGATAATGATTTTGAAGTCTTTATTGATCCTGAGTCTGATGCACTGAACTACTTCGAGTACGAAGTAAACGCATTGAATACACCATTTGATTTGGTGCTAACTAAACCATATGTCGAAGGAGGAACTTTCGACATTGGTTGGGATATTGTGGGTCTTCAAACGGCCGTTGCTGTAGACGGAACACTTAATGATCCTAGTGATGAAGATCAGGCTTGGACCGTTGAATTGGCGATTCCGTGGTCGAGTCTTACGGGTGGTAAGCGAGCGGCAACCGCTCCATTTCCCGGTGAGCGTTGGCGGGTTAACTTTTCTCGAGTGCAATGGCAACACCGTATCAATGATGGGATGTATGAGAGAATGCCAGACACCTCTGAAAACAATTGGGTCTGGGTGCCAACCGGTGTGATTGACATGCATCGACCTCGCCGATGGGGTTTTGTTGAGTTTGTGCGTTAACGCCAAGGGGCTCTACATTGATCGCTCGCCGTGAAACTACTAGGTGAACTTTTTGGGTCACTTTTGGCAGAAGCTTTATAAAAGAAAAGTACTGTTGTCTTCCAGAGCTGCATGATGCAGCTACGGAGGGAATTACAGTGGAAACACCAAAGCGGAAAGTAGAATTTGTCTTCCTGCTGCTCCTATTTATGAGCATCGCATTTCTAAGCAACGTGAATGGTGTGAAGCATATCTACGGACAGACCATCAGCCCTGATTCCATGATGGACTCCGCTTCAGGGTTTGTGAGTAATTCTCGTAACACTCTCGAGGGTGTGTGTTGTCTTGATCACTTTGCTGTTGTGACAACGCAGTATCACTGTTCTGAGAGTAACGGCACGTGGTTTGCCGGGCATGGAGTGTACCAGCCATCTCCATGCCCGAGCCCGTGCCATGCAGATATCTCAGGTGATGGAGTCATTAATACCACGGACTTTACGTTATTACTTCAAGCATGGGGTTGGTGTCTCCAGTCTTATGATGAATCAACCGACTGAAAAGCAAAGTCCTGGATTGAAGATAAATGAGTGTTGTTCAGCCTCATTAAATTTCAATTTCGACGGCACCGTCTATGACGCGCACGTTGTAGACCCTGATATCGTCATCTGCTGGTGGTTGTTTCGCTTCCCCTGTGCGCAGGCAAAATGAGGCGTAATGAAGAGGGCAAATGATTTCATCTCCATCAACCTCTCCATCGGAAAGCGATGCATCGGCATGACTACACGTGTCAGCCACAGCTTTCATTTCTCCGCCAAGATTAACGAGGCAGATTGTATGACCTTCAGCTTGTACGCAGTATGGCTGGTTTTCTTCAATCTCTGAAACATCAGCAACCTTAACGAACTGTCCCATGCGGACGGTCTCCTGCAGTCTAGTGTTGATTTGGGCGATC
>CALCOW010000289.1 GCA_937899935.1 uncultured Phycisphaerae bacterium | reverse complement strand
CCGCGACTATTTGCTGCTACCGCATCAGTATCTGCGCGGCCTTTCGCCGCCGCTTCTTTTGAACTGAGCTTGGCGGTGGTCGGCTCTGAATTCTCAGAAGACCCACAACTCATCAGACCATAAAGCAATCCGATTAACAGTGCAGTTTTAACCCAAGCGTGTCCATTACTTTTCAAGTTGATTCTCCGATGACCTGCCCTTGACGGCTACTTTGATAGACCGGATTTTGCATATAGGTATGAACCTCTGTGCGTAAGTGATCTTGCATGAGATGCCCCCTCCGACGCGCACGCTCTTGCCTCAAGACGTCGATGGCAATGGGTGCCACGACCACGCGTTCCCCAGGACCAGCTTCTGCCTGCTGCAAAATGCGCCCGTCATAGTCAACAATCATGCTTCCACCTGGCCAACTGAAGGGCGGATAGCCTTCCAATGAGGCGCCTTGGTTAGCTGCCACTACAAAGGCCGTGTTCTCTGCCGCGCGCGCGCGATTGAAAAGCGTCCACCAATCCATAGGTGGTGCGGCACCCCAAGGATCCATGTATGCCGAAACCCGACAGATGACCTCAGCCCCATTGAAAGCAATTTGTCGAATGGTCTCTGGAAAGAGCCAGTCATAACAAATTGCAACACCTAATTTCCCTATTGGTGTATCAACCACGGGAAAAACCGGTTCGTCGTAAGCGCTCAGATCATGAGGGCTTGTGTGGACTTCCCAAGGAAGCCACGGATTGACCTTCCGGTATTTCGAGAGAATTCCTTCAGGGCCGATCAGTAAAGTCGAATTAAAAAGAACCTCGGGACCATACGCCGGATCAACTTCTAAGAAGGTACCGGTTTGGATGTAACAGCCCCAACGACGACAAATCTTTTCGTATTGCTCGGTGTGCTCATTGGGCAGTTCGACAGCCAGCTTCTTACGAAGCGATGCAACATCGGGATAACATGGTGGCGTGTGAGAGAATTCCGGAAACACTAAGAGCCTGACATCGAAAAAAGGCTCGTACCCCGTGATGGTTTGCTCGACCATCTCACACATTCGGCTGGTTCGAAGCGCAATGCCCTCTCGATTCTCTGGTGATGGAAAAGCTGTCTGGCATGCCGCTGCGTAGTAGAGGCCACTCATGTTCAGTTGCCCTTGTCATTTCAAGGGCAACAAGGCCCTTTGGTGTAGTGATGATACCCCACCAGAACCATGAAATTCTTCCATTGAGCCGGGTTTTGAGAGACTCGCGGATGCCCCAACTGCCAGCAGCCGGATTGGTCCTAAAGATGCGGGCCTCGTATCATCGAGCTATGCCCCGTATTTTTACTACTTTGCTGATATCGAGCCTCGCTCTAGCCCTGGGCTGCGACCGGTCAAACGACCTGCCCAAGGGCACTCAGCTACCGGTCTTCCAATCCACCGACGCACCACGATTGTCCAGCAGTGCTCGGATTGACCCAGAGGCGGCCTCGCTCATCAAACAACTTTTGGTCACCACTGATGCTGCC
>CALCOW010000288.1 GCA_937899935.1 uncultured Phycisphaerae bacterium | reverse complement strand
ATCCCAAACAGTGGCTAGAAGTCCAAGTATTACTGTGAGAAGCCTTTACCGCGGGAGATCCCAACATGGCAATCCAACTCGGCGATATTGCACCAGATTTCACCCAAGAATCGACAGAGGGACCAATCAATTTTCACGATTGGATCGGAGACAGTTGGTGTGTGCTTTTCTCACATCCAGCAGACTACACACCTGTCTGTACCACCGAACTCGGGGCGGCCGCTTCACTTAAAGGTGATTTTGAAAAACGCCATGTCAAGATCATTGGACTGAGCGTTGACCCACTTTCTGACCATGAAGCATGGTCCAAGGATATTGAAGAAACGCAGGGCACCGCCTTGAACTTCCCGCTCTTAGCTGATGCAGATCGCCGTGTTTCTGATCTGTATGGCATGATTCATCCACAGGCCGACAATACACTCACGGTCCGAAGTGTCTTCATCATCGATCCCAAAAAGAAGATCCGACTGACCTTGACCTATCCTGCAAGTACTGGTCGTAATTTTGAAGAAATCATGCGAGTCATTGACTCTCTTCAACTCACTGACCAGCACAAATTAGCAACACCGGTCAATTGGACCCAGGGACAAGACTGCATCATTGTTCCAGCGGTATCAAATGAAGAGGCAGAGAAGCTGTTTCCGGCTGGCTTCACTGAGATCAAACCTTATCTGCGCACAACCCCACAGCCAAGTCATTAATGTCTTTGCCGATTGAGCCAGGTTCACAGCTCGCAACGCTGTCACCGGATCAGATTCAAGGTGCTGTTTTCTATCGCTATGGACAGGTGGCGCTTCAACCTGGCAACAAACACGGCTTTCCAGTCGGCCGGGCCTTCGCTGAAGAAGTAGGGTATTCGCCCACGGTTCTCAACGAGTTACCCGCTGCTTGTACGGCGTCATTCTCAGGGGCCGGCAATCCTCAGGCTGCTGTTCACCTACCAAAAGACCACAAACTCCTTGATGTCGGATGCGGCGCTGGCCTTGATTTATGTATCTATGCCCAGCGATTCGGCCAACCCAGTCGTTTGATGGGCCTTGACGGATCAAAGGAAATGTCTCTTCGCGCCCAAGACAATTTGATCACGGCCGGATTTCCAGATGTTCAGATTCTTAACCAGCGTGCAGAAGAAACCAATCTGCCAGATGCCAGCATCGATGTTCTCACCGCCAATGGCATCTTTAATCTCTCGCCAGATGAAGACGCTGTGATGCATGAAATGGCCCGTATCTTGAAGCCAGGCGGTCAGTTGATCTTTGCTGAGATTGTGCTCACATCGCCACTGGATGACCAGGTGCGACGCAGTATTGACGATTGGTTCCGTTGCATTGGTGGAGCATTGATGACAGAAGATCTTGAATCAAAACTAAACCGGCAGGGTTTTGTTGACGTTCGATTTGTAGAACTGGCACGGAACGCACGAACAGGCCATCCGAATTCAAGTTGTGCAGTTGTCAGCGCCACACGTGGTGATACTTCGTCATAGCGATGTGTTCATTTGATCACTAATTCTAATAGCTTTTTTACGTATCTCAACAATATGAAACAACAACAAAGATTGAACACCGCTCTTTGCACGATTTTTTTAACAGTCGCCACTGTCTCTTCAAATATGCTTGGCCAAAATTCACGGCCTGAAGCAGAGACCCAACCAAACGTAGTCTTTTTTCTTGTTGATGATATGGGTTGGCAGGATACATCCGTACCCTTCCATACTGAAACAACCGACTTCAACAAACGCTATCGCACACCAAACATGGAACGATTAGCAGAGCAAGGCACGCTCTACACGAATGCCTATGCTTCATGCCCAGTATGTACACCCACACGCGTCAGCATCATGACTGGACAACATCCAGCGCGGCTTGGAATTACTAATTGGACACTGCATGCGCATCGTGACTCTTCAGCGGGCCATGATCGTTTGCGATCTCCAGCCTGGAATACCCAAGGCCTTCAACCAGACGCGTTGACACTTGCGGAGCTCCTTCAAGCCAATGGATACTGCACGATTCATGCGGGCAAGGCGCATTGGGGGGCCCTAGATACCCCTGGCGCTGATCCTCTGAATCATGGGTTTGATATTAACATTGCAGGCCACGCCGCTGGTGCGCCAGGAAGCTATTACGGCACTGACAACTTCTCTGATGAAGTGCGCCGCGGAAAGCCGCAAGGCAACTCACCGTGGCCCGTGCCCGGTCTTGACGCCTATCACGGTCAAGAGGTGTACCTGACCGAGGTACTCACTAAAGAGTCCATTAAGGCTATTGATGATGCCATTGCCGTCAACAAGCCGTTCTTTCTACATCTTGGACACTATGCAGTACACACGCCAATCATGGCAGATCCATCCTTTATAGATCACTATCCAGAGCTCTCCAAACGCGAGGCCGCTTATGCTTCAATGGTTGAAGGTGTAGATCAGAGCCTGGGCCAACTTATGGATGCCCTTGATGAACGTGGGATCTTGGACAACACCATCATTATTTTTACATCAGATAATGGCGGCCTTAGTGGACGTGCTGGTGCGTCTGAAAATCACAATGCACCGCTGCGACATGGCAAGGGCTTTGCATACGAAGGTGGCGTTCGCATCCCTCAGATCATCTCCGTGCCAGGATCTCAATCGAGCCGAACTGATCGTGTCACCGTATCGCAAGATCTTTTTCCCACTATCTTGCAAATGACGAATACCGAAATACCTATTGAAGCAGCTAATCAGATGGACGGCCATAGCATTGTTGACTCGCTCGATGGGAAAAACCCTGATGCCTATCGAGTGGTTGGTTGGCACTATCCTCATCAATGGACCCAACCAGGCCCCGGCCTGCAAGCATTCACATCAATTCGCGCCGGGAACGAGAAGTTGATCTACTTCTATGGCGATGAACAATTTGAGTTATACGATCTTGAAGACGACATCTCAGAGAAGAATAACTTAGCTTCTGCCCAGCCTCATCGCGTCGAAGAATTATCACAACTCATGCGGCACTGGATGCGACAGACCGGCGCAAAAACACCTATCAATAAAGAGACGAACCAGCCACTTTCACTACCGTCTCTACACGCATGGTCGAGTCAACAAAGCAATTCTGACCCAATGCTTATAGAAGATGAATGAGCTGATAATTCCGGTGTTACCTCGGGCGTATTTTCTTGACTGGGTGCATTTGGATTAGTCATGAACAAATGCATCATGATCCATAGAAACAATAGAACTGCTAGCAGTGAAGCTGCTCCCAAAGACTGACCCCAGAAATTTGTAGATTTCAGCCAGGGCATGAGGCACTGACATAGCTTTGGCACAATAAAGAAACCCATAAGATTGACTGCAATAAGGGTTACAATCAACCTTGTAGTCGCTGGATGTGCATTGGGAATCGTCAGCGTCACAAGCGCTCCAATGATCAATGACAGTGGATACAACGCCACCATGACAATCAACGACTGCTTCCATACGGATGGTTTCTTAATGCACTCTGACTTGGCGTTGGGGTCAGAAAACCAAGATGAAAACCCCGCAAGTTCTAAGGGATAGTCAACCGTCAAATCCGGGCCAAGCGCCGCTTTGGTGTTTTGGACAAGGTTACGGCGGGTGTCTGATTCCAACCATTCGATGAGATTTTTGGGTGAATCAAATCGATGGACGGCCGCATATGCCTGGTACCCCTCAGGTCCACCCTCGATTTGATTCACGGATGAAAGTTGGTACCCCGCAAACCCGCTTGCAGCTTGTATGAATTTGCTCTGAAGATGCTCTAACTCAGCGCAACGTTCACAACGCACGATTAAATGGACAATGAAATCAACGTGCGATTGAGCCCCATGTGATTGATTTGATGTCATTCGTTGCTGTACTCCTGTGGGTGATGCCATCACTGGGGTTGGCTAAAAAGTCTTACTTGGTGTTGATTCTGAGCCATCAAGATCATTGAACAGGTGTTTTTACCCCCTGTCTGGTCTCGATACGATTAAGAGTGGCTGCTGCGTCTACCTCCTCAGACGCCAAAGCCGCACTTCTCTCTATGGGCACCGCCCAACCTTCTCTGTCCCCCCGTGCGACCTCTTCCGCGCGGGGGGATCATAACGCCGTGGCAGCCCCTGCCAGTCTTCTCATTCTGTATCGGCTGGCCGTTGATCCATCGGCTGCTTTTGAATGTCAACACCCTCCCAGGTCTCTCGATCTGGATCCCAGCGTCCCCAGTTGAGGGTCACAATCAAAACCAACGCAGCCACTGCAATTAGGACAATCAGCAGAATCACCACATCAACCAAGTTACCTCGCTTTGTAAAGCCTCTAGCCATGGCTCTCATGCTATCCTCAATAGCGCTAAAAGGGAGTGCCATTGAATGTCCAAGAAGCGAAAAGAGTGGTGGATCTGGGCCGGGGTCGGAAGCATCGTGATGCTGGTTGTCTTATCATTTGTGGCGTATTGGGTCGGCAAGGCCACTCACTAGTCAAAGAAGGATGATCTCTTTAAAGACGAACATAAAGGACTCTGCCATACTACTGGTACGTTGGGGCACAGACCATTGTCAATAATGCCATTATTTTCCTCATAGACATCAGTGACTTCACGTAAAAATGAATCGTCTTAAGTTTTAAATAAGGAAGCTAGTCAAATGGATGCTCTTTTTGAGTTGCCCACCGATGATCAACTTACTGAAAGTGTATTGACTCGTCTTAATGAACTACCACCTCTGAATTACTATCGAATGAGTGCCAGGGTTGATAAGACTTTCATTCCAATGACGGATCTCATTCGAG
>CALCOW010000287.1 GCA_937899935.1 uncultured Phycisphaerae bacterium | reverse complement strand
GGCGGCGGCGGCGGTAGTAGTGGTGGGGGCGGAGGTGGCAACATCTTTGGTGGTCCAGGCGGTGATCCTGACCAAATGAACCGTGAAGACAAAGCGAAAGAGCTCATCGATATTATCACCGAACTCGTTGAACCAACGCTCTGGAACATTAATGGCGGTACTGCTGCTTATATCCGTTACTACGAAGGTAATCTGATCATTCGTGCACCTGATTTCGTGCAACGGCAAATCGCTGGATATCCCGCCATCATCAAACCTGTCCGTAAGACATCCAATGCGGGTTCCACAGGTCGCTACGTCACCTTTTCGGGAATGCTCCAGAACTCCCAGCTACAGGGGTTTGATACAGCAACCGTGACCGGCGCCACTGGCGGTGGTCTCAATAGCAATCCGTAAGAGTGACATCGAACGAAGTTTGATTCAAAGCACCCTCAGCTCCTGAGGGTGCTTTTTTCTTGCGCACGAACCAACGGTATCCTTAAACGAGGCACTTTAAAAACAATGAATCGAAGGGTCATGACCGGCTGTGGGTGCGGTCAAGTCCAGTGCTTTCAAGACGTAGAACAGCCTTCAATCTTGCTCACCAAGTGTGTATTCTTCGAGCCACTGAACATCCCACTCCAACTTTGCTTCGCGATCAGAGCGGCGTCTCAAACCATGCTCAGTTTTCGGATAGACAACCAATTCACTAGGGACATCTAGATAACGGCTCAAGGCCCGATGAAGCGCTTGGCTATGCACGACAGGCACGCGTGCATCGTTCGCGCCGCAATGAATAAGTGTTGGTGTGGATATCTGATCTGCGTCATACAGAGGCGACATCTGCTGCATTGCATCGGGTCGTTCCCACGGCAATCCCCCTGCATAATTAATGACATGCCCTGGTGTGTCCTCAACAGCCCACTGCATGGTCATATCAAAGACACCAGCGCCACTACTCGCTGCCTTAAATCGATCCGTCTTAGCGATCAGGCAATTGGTCAGATACCCCCCATTACTCCAACCAGAAACAGCCAACTTATCTGGATCAGCAATACCTCGCTCAATCATTGCATCAACACCAGCCAAGATATCTGAGACCTCGATGTCATTTTCGTTCTCAATCAGATCTATTAAGAATGCATCGCCATATCCTGTTGAGCCTCGGTAGTTCGGGCTCAGCAAGGCCCAACCTCGAGCTGGAAACAAAGTGCGACCATAGATCCAGTACTGCAAACGGTACTTGGATGAACTTGTCGGACCGCCATGCAGTTGAACCAACATAGGTAATGGACCATCTGAGGCTTGATCATAACCAGGCGGCAACTCGAGAATACCCTCTACCGTAACCCCATCACGCCCCATCCATTGAACACGCTTAATCTGTGGCAATCGCCACTGATCAACATGAGCATTTACATTTGTCAGTCGCCGGTAGGTTGCATCCACGCCAGGATCTTCAACGAAGAACACATCATTAAAATGCAGCAACCCGCTTGTCACAACCGCCAATGAAAGGCCATTGGCATCAAAACTAAAAGAGTCAATGACAACCGCACCTGGCGTAAGCACATCAGCGATCGCGTGGGGATCCTGGCCTGCATTCTTGAGTTGATACAAGGCTTGCACTGCATGCGATTCTGCAAGGAAACACAAGTCGTGCGACTTGGGTCGCCATGTCAACTGACCTGAAACGGTCAATTCACTGTCGCTTCCTTTTTCACCGATCGTCCGATCTAGCCTTTGTACATCCGAAAACTGACTCTCTTCAAACGTAGCGACAAAGACTTCTTGAGGATAGCCATCGAAGTCAACTGTAAATGCAAGACGCGAACCATCATCTGACCATACTGGAGACTCGATCCAGCCGTACGGCGATGGTCCTTGGGCGCGCCATAAAGCATCAGGAATGGTGGTCACCTGACCTCCCAAAATTTCGACCACATCAACTTGTGACCAGCCTTCATGAGAGATCAATTGATCATCAGGGACCTTGACTAATGCAACTTTTTCCCCCACTGGATCGACCGAAAAGCTTTGATAGAACCCTTTTGGAGTTTGTATTTTTTTGAGTCGCCATGTCTTTAGATCAAGTTCCCAGAGTTCCGACTCATTGCCTTTATCTGAACCATAATTCAGATCATTAAATTGATTGCGTAGATCTTGCCAACGATCATCTAACTCTGCATCCTCTGAACGCAAAAAATAGAGCTTATCGGTGCCGTCCCCAAGTTGGTATTGCCTGATGCCGCCTTTGATCCGTGTCACCTGTTGCGAAGTCCCCGTGTCTGGTTGGAGCCTCCAAATCTGCAACCCACCATTCTCTGTGAATCGCCGGCTTTGAAAGTACAGCCATTCACCATCATCACTCCAAGACATATTTGAGTCATCAGCTTCATCAAAGGTCAGACGTTGAAGGTCTTCACCATGCTTATTGACTAGCCAGATATCTCGATTACGGGTTTCACGATCAGGTGACCACCTACTCTCCGTAAATGCAACGGCACTTCCATCAGGACGGATTTCACACGCACCGACATACGCGAGGGTGAAATAATCATCAATCGTAATATCGTGGGTACGCGCACTCTGTACAAGCGTGGCATTACCTTGAGCCGCGCCAAGAGCAACAACAAGAGTCAAGCCCCCAAGTGTGGCTGTGAACATTCGACAAATTCTCCTTGAAACTAGTCTGTTTCCATAGCAATCATTAGTCATGCCTGAGCGCCACGATTGGGTCCTGTCGACTCGCAACGATGGCTGGGTAGATACCAAAGACCAATCCAACAACAGCGGAGACAACAAATGCGACAACGATCGACCATGCGGTCACCTGTGTCTCCAATGCGACATTGCCTTCAATGGAGTCTGCAATTCCGGGCAAGGATAAGATCCAAGGCACTAGTGTTGAAATAATCGCTGACAAACTAACGCCCAGGGCAATTCCCAATAGACCACCAACAGCTGAAAGTGATCCTGTCTCGACCATGAACTGAGCCAGGATGTGTGTTCTTGTCGCACCAACAGCCCGCCGAACACCAATCTCTCTTGTGCGCTCTGTGACAGAAGCCAACATAATATTCATAATGCCAATTCCACCAACCACAAGACTGATAGCAGCAATAGATACCAATACAATGTTCCAGATCATTTCACGCTTTTTTCTCGCCTCGAGCAATTCCCAGGGAACAATGAGCTTGACGTCTCGAAGATCTGGATGTTGTCCTTCTATGATTCGTTGCGCTCGACTTGCCGTATTAATGACCTGGTCTGTTTCATTGGTAGTGATATAAACCTCAGATATCTCTACCTCTTCTCCAGAAAATGAACCCGACTGACGGCGCACAACAATATCACCAAACTCCAGTTCTGCAGTCGTTATTGGTATATGAATATCGGCATTCAAATCACGACCAAGTAAAGCTGCCCCTGAGCCACCTGCCAGCCCTACCGGCCTAAGAACACCGATGATGCGAAACACTCTACGATCTATTCGAAATTCCTGGCCAATAGGATTTTCAAGTGGAAAAAACTGAGTGGCGATGTCTGTTCCAATAACGGCAACCGGAAGCCGCTTAATAATATCTTCCTCTGAGAGATATCTACCACCAGGGTTGACGCTGAGATTAGCAACATCACTTAGCGCCGGAGTAGTACCAAATGCCTGGCTCACGGTTCGTTTCTCTCTCCGGGAAATTTCTGAGCCGACTGCTTTCAAAGGCACAATATGAGCAGCATCTGTAAGAAAATGCTGCAAGCGTGAAAGATCCGATCGTGTTAATCCAAATGTTGCCACAAATGAGCGCTGGCTCGAACCGAACGAGCCAGATTCTGGTGGCCTTTGTGAACGTACAATTACGTTCGTTGCGCCTAAATTTTGAATCTCACGCAGTGCCGCTTGTTTATTACCTTCACCCAAAGCAACCATTACAATCACAGCTGCGACACCAAACATGATGCCAATACTCGTCAAAATAGACCGAAGCAAGTGAAGCCTTAAGTTCCAGATGCCTAGGCGAATAATTTCAAGTATGAAACTCAAAAAACACCTTTCCTTGATCTTCAGCCTCTGAGGAGGCCCTAACTGTCCGCAATAATCAGACCGGGAATCTGCGCGTCTGCTGAGCTATCGAGTCTCCTCGCCAGCGAAGCATCTAGACGCTCTGGTAACTCCCTTACTTTTCTAAACCGAAGCACGAATACCAATGCTGCACGTGCGACAAGCCACGGCATGTCTACACCAGTGTGAGACCATAGATTGTAATCCGCCCAGGACAATCGCACCTCAATGTCTCGACACAAATCACCCGATTCCAGCTTCACTTCAAAACACCAACCCTGGGGCTCTTCTTGCTCTGTAAGACTCTGTATGAGAACCATGCTGACCCACCTAGCCCATGAGGGGCTGGGGCTCCTCAACACGGTACTGCTCTGGTAGTTCGACAACGAATGTGGCACCCTGCCCAGGTGTCGATACAAATGAAACACTAGCCCCAAGCATCTCCGCCAGTTCACGACAAATGGCCAATCCCAGTCCGGTGCCCGGATGCTCACGCGTATGTGATGCATCAATCTGACGGAACTTCTCGAAGACCGTGTCTTGCATATCCTCAGGAATGCCCGGACCAGCATCCGTAACTTCCACACGCACACCTGGTGAACGATCGGGTCGGACAATTCGTTCTGCACGCAGTGATACAGAACTCCCAGGCGGCGAGAACTTGATTGCGTTGGACAAATAGTTGTAAAGAATCTGTTGGACTTTCCCGGGATCGGTCTCAATCAGCGGCACATTGTTTCCGATCGCCACCTCAATAGACAGATCCTTTGACTCGGCTTGTGGCCTCATAATCGCAACAATTCCCTCGATCAGATCACCAATGCTGGTCGATTCGACATTCACTTCCATTCGACCTGCTTCAATCTTGGCCATATCAAGAAGTTCATTAATCATTTCAAGGAGCTGGCGCCCGCTGTGAATAATATTTGCAATGAACCGAATGGCCTTCGTATCAGCGCCATCCGCACTACGCGTGGTCTCATCTAGTAGCTCAGCAAAACCAATAATGGAATTCAACGGCGTGCGAAGTTCATGGCTGACATTAGCCAAAAATTCGCTCTTGAGACGATCTGATTCATAAAGACCTACATTCGCTTCAGCAAGTTCTTCGAGCTTCAGATCAAGCCCTTCATTGATCGATCTCAGCTTTGATTGGCCCTGTTCGAGCTGATCAAGCATTGAATCAAAGGCACCAGAAAGCTGCTCAAACTCATCACCTGTTTTCAGATTTGATCGAATTGTTAAATCACCGCCCTGGACGCGCTCCGCAGTTTCACGAAGTCGACGAACTGGAGAGAAAATGAGCTTGGTCAGAATGAAATAAAAGACCAAGATGGCGAGTAATCCGGCAACGATACCTGCCGAAATAATAAAGACACGACTCACCAAACGCTGACTTGCTGAAAATTGCGTGGTGCGCTCCACCATTAGAAGGCCTTGCACAGGATCATTCTCAGTCGAGTCACCTAAATCGCCCACAAAGCCTTCCAAAGATCTGTCTTTGATAGCAAGCATTTCAGATTGTCGGACTGCACGGGCATATCGAAACGTTGGAACATCGTTAATCTCGATCGAGTCGTAATACTCTGTGTCCTCGGGATTCGACTTAAATAGTTCAAACGCTCGTTCAACAAAGCCCTTTCCATGCTTGACCGAGCTCGCATTCGCAGCCTCAATAAACCGCATGGACAAAGCTGATCTCTTATTGGGATCCTTCACTTCATCATCAAGTGCTTTGGGAACATCAGCCGAATTTTCCATTGATCCCAGTTCAATGCCAGCTGCCAACCAGGTATCTGCCAGCTGTCTGGCAAGCTCGATTTGATAGTCCTTGACCAAGGCAGCAGTATGAAACCAGGGCACACTCAACGCCGCGATCAGAATGATGAACACGGCACATCCGAAGAGAAGCTGGCACTTATTTGAGAGGCTGATTCCTGACTTCACCCCCCAACCATACGGGCAGAGGGGGCCTGGTGAAACCCCTGCCCTGCCCAAATCCCAATCCATGCTTCTGTGGGCATTAGATCGGCCTTCACGCATTTCTTGAACCGCTAAACTTGAGGCTCTTGGAGGTCTTGTCTGATGCTTGTTGACGGTAAACCAATGCGATCCATATGGTCGACGCAGGCAGGAGGTTCGGTCTCGATCATCGATCAGACCAAGCTCCCTCATGAGCTTGTCATCGAACAGCTGCATTCTCTGGGCGATGCTGCCAAGGCGATTGCAACCATGGCCGTCCGTGGCGCACCGCTCATTGGTGCCACTGCAGCCTACGGCATAGCATTAGCTGCCCGTGCTGATGCGAGCGATGCTGGACTGGCCGAGGCGTCGGCCGTGCTCACCGCCACACGCCCCACGGCTCGAAACCTAAAGTGGGCACTCGACCAAATGCATACTGCGTTGATCGATCTGCCTATCGACCAGCGCGTTGATGTGGCGTACCAAAGAGCCGATGCAATATGTGAGGAAGACATACAGATTAATAAGGCCATCGGCGCCCATGGTCTACCACTCATTCAAGCACTTGCTACTGCCCATCCAGAACGCCCAGTCAATGTACTCACACATTGCAATGCCGGTTGGCTCGCTACGGTCGATTGGGGTACCGCAACAGCACCTCTTTATCTTGCACATCAATCTGATATTGATTTACATATCTGGGTTGATGAAACACGCCCTCGCAGCCAAGGTGCCGCTTTGACGGCTTGGGAGCTTGGGCATCAGGGAATCTCACATCACTTAATTACCGATACTTCCAGCGGCCACCTGATGCAGACAGGACAAGTCGATCTGATCATTACTGGTACAGACTGTGTGACGGCTACTGGTGATGTTTGTAATAAAATCGGCACCTATCTTGTAGCGCTGGCCGCATCTGATAATCACATACCTATGTATGTGGCGACCCCTTCCCCAACCATTAATTGGTGTTTGTGCGATGGACGCAAAGAGATCCCGATTGAACAACGTGATGAAGAAGAGGTCACATGTATGTCAGGTCGCACGAAGGCAGGACAAATTGAGCGGATACGAATCACGCCACCCACAACATCCGCTATGAACTATGCCTTTGATGTAACTCCATCAAGACTTATCACAGGGCTCATCACTGAGCGAGGTCTTGTCGAAGCGAGTAAGGAAGCTTTATCGCGTGTGTTTTCTGATGCCGCGGCAAACACCCAAGCCAACCCGTGAAAGCTGGATGGCGGCGACCTATACTGACCTCATGCAAAGACCAGACTGTGACCCAAAGAATATTCAACTCGATGACATCCTATGTGACTTCTGCCATACTCCATGGGGCGGTCAGCAGGCCATGATTGAGGGCCACCAAGGGTCCGTTATCTGTGGCAAGTGTCTCACCGTGGCATTTACATTCTTATGTTTAGAGAGTCATGAAGAGCCCTTCGCCGGAACAAAATGCAATATGTGTTTAGAAGACCGTGAAGAGCCGCTCTGGGAAAGCCCACTTTACGAAGGCGCCTGGATATGCCGCCGCTGCGCTCGGATGGCCGCGACTTCATTGGATAGGAGCAAGGATTTCGAATGGGAAAAACCACGCCGAAATTCCTAGCAAATCGAAGTTCTTAGTCTCGACGTCGCAGTGTCATGGCACGTACCGCTCGCTCTTCAGCCTGATATTTTCTTTCAAAATTAGTCCCGACCATTTCGCCACGGTCGGCTGATTCTGGCGGTCTAAATTCTTCACGAGCAAAGATTTCTTGCTTCTCGAGTGCCAAGGCTTCGTACCAAGCCCAAAGATCGAAGTGATCTGTAACGAGATGTATTTGGCCTTCGGGTTTTAATATTCGGTGTAAGTGATCAAGTGAGCTACTTTGTAAGACACGTCTTTTATGATGCCGCTTCTTTGGCCAAGGATCTGAGTAGTACAAATGAACGACCGAAAGACATGCGTCCGCGCACCAAAATCTTATGAAGTCAGTCGCATCACCGTGAAGCATCCGCACATTCTGTAATTGATGACGGCGCATGCGATCAGCCGCATAACGGTAGAACTCGCCTGCCCACTCAATGCCCAAAAAATTCGTGTCTGGCTGAATTGAAGCCTGCTGCACAAGGAAGGTGCCCTTACCAGAGCCAATCTCCAGTTCCAGACTCGGTTTTGTTGTTGGAAACAAGGTGTGCGGGTCGAGGGGGCCATCGTCATGAGGCGGCAAATCACTTTGCTCTAAGCCCCACAGGCCAGGTTCCAATGCACGACCTCGCCCGAGTCCAAATGACATGTTTGGCTACTCCGCATGCGCTATGATCGGCCTAGCAAGTTATCAAGCCTACCTATTCCACTCAATGAAAAGTCACGCCGAATTCGATCGTGGCGCATTCTCCCAAGCAATGATGGGGGCATCGTGCCATAACTCCTCAAGAGCGTAATACTCGCGGAGGCGCGGCTCAAAGAGGTGAACCACCACATCAACAAAGTCCACAATAATCCAAGTTGAAGCTTCATCACGATTTGAATTGAAACAGCTATATCCCAACTCTTTACCGAGCTTTGCAAGCTCTTCGGCCACAGATTTCATCTGTCGATCACTGGTTCCAGTACCAATCAAGATCAAATCACAGACGTGACTCAATCCGCGCACGTTCATCAGACGAACGTTCTCACAACGAAGGTCAGCAAGTAGCTGAGCCGCAAGTGTGGAGAATCTCTCGACTGATGGCGTGTCGCGAGCTGATGAATCGCTTGTCAAAGTACTCCTCTAGGCATCAGTCGAGACCAAACCAAGCGGAAACGCCTGGGCCAACATAGACCACTAATCCCGCAAACACGACTGATACGATAGCGATGAGCTTAATAAGAATGTTCAGTGCAGGGCCGGACGTGTCCTTGAAAGGATCACCAACCGTATCACCAACCACACCTGCTTTATGAGCATCTGAACCCTTACCACCGTGGTGGCCAGCTTCGATGTACTTCTTCGCATTATCCCAAGCACCGCCTGCATTGGCCATAAAGATGGCAATCGCAAAGCCGCTTGTCAGCCCACCGACCAGCAAACCCATCACGCCACCGACACCCAGAAGGATGCCCACCAAGACTGGTGTCACGATTGCCATAATTGCCGGAACAACCATCTCTTTCTGCGCACCAGCAGTTGAGATCGATACACACTCGGCATAGTCGGGGTATTGGACGCCATCAACGGTGACTTTTCGTGGCCACTTCATTGGATCAGCGAGATCTGCTTCGGACATACCATCCTTCTTAAACTGTGCCTTCATTTTGGCAAATTGGCGGCGGCATTCGCCCATCATTTGATAGGCCGCTCGACCAACTGCACTCATGGTCATCGCACAGAACACGAAGGCCAACATGACACCAAGGAAAATACCACCGAGAACCCGTGGATTCATAATCGAGATGTCGTAGAAGTTAAGAATCTGACTGATCGTCGCTCGATGTGCGGCTACTAATTGGAATGAAGCTGGATGGCTTTCGCCATCAAATTCTACAGAACTAATCTGATAGACATTGGCAGTGTCTGCCCAATGACCATCAAGCTCAACAATGGTTCCAGGATCTATGTTTTCATCAATGATGCGATCGACTGAAGGTGGTGCAACCATGAGACCACCGAATTGCATCACTCCATTTTCAGACATATCAAGCGCTTTGAATTGGCCATGGCCTTCGTACTTAGCAAAGATGCTGTGCTCGCCAGTCAAATCGAATTCACCAGCAGAAATGAGGTCCAGGTTTCCAGGTGGTTCGGCTTCTGCATAAATCGCGCTGATGGTGTCTTCATCGACGGTGAGTTTCTTAATCAGCGTTCCTTGTACAACGGCAACGTAAGCAGCAAGCAGTGCCATGGCCGTCAGTGCTGCAGAACCAATCGCAAACCCTTTGCCAGTTGCAGCGGTGGTATTGCCCAGTGAATCAAGCATATCGGTGCGTTCGCGAACAAATGGCGGCTGATCCGTCATTTCAGCGTTCCCACCAGCATTGTCGGCAATCGGGCCATAGGCATCTGTTGCCAGGGTGATACCCAGTGTGGAAAGCATGCCCACAGCGGCAATTGCAACACCATAAAGACCCATCAAGAAATACTCACGACCACCAGCTAATGTGAAGGCTGCAATGATCGCGACCACAATCGTCATCAGCGGTACCCAGGTTGAGCGCATGCCTGCGGCAATGCCAGAGATGATGACCGTTGCAGCTCCAGTTTCAGCTTGCTCAGCAATCTCTTGCGTCGGCTTATGCTCGTAAGAGGTGTAATACTCTGTCGCCTGAGCAATAACTAAACCTGAGATCAGGCCGCAAAGAATAGAACCCCATAAGCCCAACCAACTCACATCGCCGAGGCCATTGAGAATCCAGTAGAGCAGGCCCAATGAGCCAACTACAAGGATACCGGAAGCAACGTAGACGCCCATATGAAGACCATTGAGCAGCTGCTTGAAAGAAGCACCTTCCTTGGCCTTCACAAAGTAAATACCAATCAGTGAGCAAAGAATGCCCAGGCCAGCAAGCGCCATCGGAAGCACGGTCAGGCGAAGCGCGGTGTCTGTCACGTCTGCACCCATTTGGCTAATGCCCATCGCGGCTGCGGCGCCAAGTGCCATTGCAGCGAGAATCGAGCCGTAATAGCTCTCATAGAGATCTGCACCCATACCAGCAACATCACCAACATTATCGCCAACGTTGTCAGCAATCGTCGCTGGATTGCGTGGATCATCTTCAGGAATACCTGCTTCGACCTTACCAACCAAGTCAGCACCAACATCGGCGGCTTTGGTGTAGATACCACCACCAACCCGTGCGAAGAGCGCCTGGGTAGAAGCACCCATGCCATACGACAACATGACAGCAGTGAAGTAGAGAACACGAGTGCCTGTTGTTTCGCCCTCTTGCAGCGGAATCAGATTCCATACGAAATACCAAGCTGAGGCATCAAGCAAAGCGAACCCAACCACAACCAAGCCCATCACGGCCCCAGCACGGAAGGCCACCTTAAGACCATCGTTCAGAGATTGTTTGGCAGCAAATGTGGTACGAGCTGAAGCGTTCGTCGCCATCTTCATACCAAACCAACCACAAAGACCAGAAAGGGTGCCTGCAATGGCCACCCCAGCAACGGTCCATATTGGTTGAATTCCAAAGGCGCCGAGGACAAAAAGAACTGCCAGCAACAAGACAAACACCATGGCAACAACACGATATTGACGTTTGAGATAAGCCATCGCACCGCTGCGCACGGCCGTTGCAATCTCAACCATCAGGGGCTCGCCCTCTGATTGGGCCATCACCTTACGGCTAAAGTAAAAAGCTGCTAACAAACCGAGGATTGCAGCACCAGGTGCGATAAACCATGCCGGGATGTTCTCGGCTACATAATTGAAACTCGCAAGCGTCAACTCGTTCACGGAAACACTCTCCTGTGAGGCTACCTTCTGAGGCAGCTTTAGAAATCTTTGCACGACCGGAGTCGGTAACTCTTTTTCTAATCAAAGCGCCCCCACTGGCGACGCCTGAAAACTACTCATTTTTCTGGCTCAATTACTCAGCCAATGATGGCTCAGACTCATGCTGAAAGAAAAACTAACGCCATCACCGATAGCCACCTGCCTAATTTCAATGAGACTATCTCGCACTATCGAAGGTAATCGGCTCAACCGATCAACCAACTCCATCTGTCAGGAGCACTAGAAGTCATGGTTCTCGTAAAAACCTGCTTCTCAGCGACTGCTGGGACGCCTTGGACGACGCTCACTGGGAGCACCACTCTGCTCGCGAACCGCACGGCTAATTGACTTTCGAAGAGCTCGACGACGACGCTCGGACGGCTTTTCAAAGTATTGCCGTCGTTTTACGTCCTTCGTCAGGCCTTCCTTCTCGCACAGCTTCTTGAAGCGGCGCAGCATCTGCCCCACTGATTCGTTGTGCCGTGTCTTGATACGGATCGCCATTAAAAGTGCCTTCCTGACTCAAAGTTGAGCGGGGTATTAGATCGGAAGTTGGACCTGTTCGCAAGTAGAAAAGGTTACCAAGATCTACATAAGTAGCCGATCTCAGGCGATCTTGGGTCTCCCTGAGGTGATTTAGTCCTCCATAATGTCAATTTTCTCAGGCCGGAACCCCCACCACTTGCCTGAAACCGCGGATATAGTCAGGTGGAGAGCCTCAAATGACCCTTTTGATCGATACCTACAACGTCCTGCATGTGGTCGGCGTATTGCCAGGATCCTTGGCCGGCATCAATGTTGGGGGGCTCGCTCAACTGATCGCTGCCAGTCGCTACCACCAGAAACAGACCGTGCTGGTATGCGATGGTGTCGCTGCCCCAGAACTGGGGCTTCCTCAACAGATTGAGGTGGTTTTTTCTGGTGGCCAGCTTTCCGCCGATGAAGTCATCGTGGCACGGGTTTGCTCGGCCAGTCACCCCCGACAAATCCAGGTAGTCACCTCAGACCGAGCCATCCAAAGAGCCGTACGTCGACGCAAAGCGAAGGTCATTAACAGCCCTACCTTCCTTAAGCAGCTCGTTCACGATTTCGAAAAAACCCGAGCAAAATCCTCTGGCGTACCAAACAAAACTCAAGCTGGTGGACCTCTCAGTGATACCGCCATCGAGGCCTGGGCAAAGTACCTCGATATAGATCTGGAACAATTCGATATCTCTGAACTCGCACCACCGAACCCGTTGCCGCGCGCCGCTGCGCCGAAAACCCCTGAGACAAAACCGAAGCATCCCCCAGCTCCGCGAAAACACGTTGTGCAACAGCCGGACTTTCCTGCGGATGTACTCGCAGAAGCAAAGCGATTATTAGAAGAAGATCATTAGGGATAAAGCCGCTGAACAATCCAGCCTTGCTCAGATTGTTCAAAACGCACTCGATCGTGATAACGATCGTCTTGACCCTGCCAGAACTCTACTGCGTCTAAAGAAACTCGGTAACCAGACCAGTAAGGCGGCCGTGGAACTGGTTGTTGGCTGAACCGCTTTTCAACCTCATGCCAAGAACTCTCAAGCAATCTACGCGACGAAGCTGGCTGTGACTGTTCGCTCGCCCAGGCACTAATTTGAGAGCCACGCGGGCGCGTGGCAAAGTAGGCATCGCTTTCTTCCGCTGAGATCTTTTCAGCAGCACCTGAAATACGGATCTGCCGAGCTTGTTGATCCCAATGAAAGAGTAGACAAACGGCATTATTGCCTGCTATTTCACTGCCCTTTTGACTATTGCTATTCGTAAAAAAGACAGCTCCACGCTCACTAAATTCTTTGAGTAATACGGTTCGGCTACTTGGATGTCCTCGATGGTCAACGGTCGAAAGTGCCATTGCCAGCGGATTTGGCAAGCCAATTTCTGTGGCCTGGGCAAACCACTCACGACACCATTCAAGCGGTGAGTCGGGTGGATGATCAAAATCATAATTCATGCAACGAAACTCACTTTGGAAGCACTACTTGGCTGGCGGAAGCACATCTACTTTGGAAGATTGCTTTGCTCGATACTCAAGCCATGCGGCTTTGACCTTTGGATCACTAAGCGCAAGAATCGAGACAGCTGACAAGGCTGCATTAATAGCGCCCGCCCCTCCAATGGCAAAGGTTGCAACTGGAACCCCCTTGGGCATTTGAGCCATTGAAAGGAGAGAATCCAAGCCATCAAGTGACCATGCCTGCATTGGGCATGCCAAGACCGGCAACTCGGTCATGGACGCCACCACACCTGCTAAATGGGCTGCTCCGCCAGCTGCACAGATGAAAATTTGGACGCCTCGCTCCGAGGCATCTGCAATGTAGGCTGCAAGACGATCGGGTTGACGGTGAGCTGAAATAACATTGCACTCATGTGGCACATTCAGTGCTTTGAGGGTGGAAGATGTCTTTTCCATGGTCGGCCAGTCCGAAGCACTCCCCATGAGTACGCCAACACTTGCCCCATCTACTGTTGTGTATTGATCTGACATGAACGCCTCGCTTTATCTAAAGGTCTAAGGAATGACGATGGTACTATTCCCACACAGTCTCGCAACGGCCTCTTTCTGATCTCTAGACAGGAATAGGCTCTGAAACCACCAACCCCCCCTCAACTGGGAACAAGTATGGCCGCTCAGCCCGAACCTTCGATTGCCGTCATTGGAGCCACCGGGGTTGTTGGCAGGACACTCTTAGAGATTCTGGCGACGCGTTTTAGGGCTCCCAGCGTGTTGCGACTTTTTGCCTCAAGTCGATCCGCGGGCTCAACCTTAAAGGTGGGGAAACATCAATACCAAATAGAGTCATTGGATGCAGCGTCTCTTAAGGGTTTCGATCTTGTTTTTCTTTGTGCTGGAGCCGAGATATCTCGTGAGTATGCTCCAAGAGCAGTCAGGCATGGCGCCTGGGTCATTGATAACTCCAGCGCTTTTCGAATGGATGCCTCCGTTCCACTTGTGATACCTGAAGTGAACCCTGAAGTGCTCGAAGGTATCGAGACACCACAAGTCATAGCCAATCCAAATTGCTCAACAATTTTAGGGCTCATTGCTGTGAACCCAATTCGCAATGCGGTAGGAATTGAACGACTAATCATGAGCACCTACCAAGCGGCTTCTGGTGGTGGGCAAGCGCTCATGGACGAGTTAGAGAATCAAATTCATGATCACGCAGCTGGTCGACCTTATCGACTCGCCGCATTAGATCGCCCTTATCTGCTGAATGCCTTTAGTCATGAGACTGCCATCGATGCTGACGGATACAACGGTGAAGAACGCAAGATTATCAATGAGACGCGGAAGATATGGAATCAGCCAAACGCTCGCATTACTGCAACTTGTGTTCGTATTCCCGTACTGCGATCTCACTGTGAGTCCATTACACTCACACTCAAATCACCATTAAAAGCCGATACCGCTCGTGGCTTAATGGCAGAGGCTCCAGGCCTGACCGTCTGGGATGACCAGGAAAATGGGAAATTTCCAGAGCCCTTCCACGCAAGCGGAAGAGATGATGTGTTAATCGGTCGCATTCGTAATGATCTAAGTCAGCCTGAAGGCACTGGCCTCCATCTTTTTTTGGCTGGGGATCAACTGCGTAAGGGGGCCGCTCTCAATTCGGTGCAAATTGCTGAGCTTCTTCTCGCCAAACACCCCTCATTACACAGGTAAGCTGCCTTGGTTGAGATCGCTTGCTCGACACGCCTGTGGCTCGCTAGAATTGCGGTTTCTCTTGGGGATTGGTGTAACGGTAGCACGGCTGACTCTGAATCAGTTAGTAAAGGTTCGAATCCTTTATCCCCAGTTTCTCGCAGGATGCACCATTGTTCTTTTTAATGGGGAGGGATTTGACCTAGAAACCCACCTAAAGATCATTGAAAAACACCGTGTGACTACCTTTTGCGCCCCGCCTACCATCTATCGTATGATGGCTCAAGCGGACCTTTCTCATGCAGACTTTAGCTCACTGAGGCATTGTCTAAGTGCTGGGGAGCCCTTAAACCCCGAGGCAATGAAATCATGGGAAACCTCTACTGGATGCAAAATATATGAAGGGTATGGTCAAACCGAAACAATATGTATAGCTGCTAATTTTCCAGGTATGGAAATCAGACCCGGCTCAATGGGAAAGCCCTGCCCAGGCCTAATCGTGGATATTATCGATGATGAAGGGAATATTTTAGGTGAAGGTGAAATTGGGCATATTGCAGTCAAAATCACTGAAACCTACCCTCCGGGCTTATTTACAGGCTATTTTGAAGATGACGATAAAACCAAGCAGGTATTTCGGAACGGATGGTACTACACTGGTGATACCGCTAAGAAAGACAAAGACGAGTATATATGGTTTGTTGGACGCTCAGACGATATTATCTCTTCAGCCGGATATCGAATAAGTCCTTTTGAAGTGGAAAGTGCATTGGTGGAGCATGAGGCAGTTGCCGAGTCTGCAGTAGTTGCAAAACCTGATAATTTAAGAGGAGAGATAGTAAAGGCCTATATCATTCTTGCGAAAAACTATGTACCCTCTCAAGTATTGATTGAGGAGATTCAGGATTTTGTCAAAAAACATTCTGCACCTTATAAAT
>CALCOW010000286.1 GCA_937899935.1 uncultured Phycisphaerae bacterium | reverse complement strand
CGTATTTACTGAACACAACAATGTCACCCTTCTTGACAGAGAGTTTTGCGCGCTCACCACCTTCAAGAAGCTTGCCAGGGCCGGCCGCGACAACCTTGCCTTGTATAGGCTTTTCTTTTGCTGACTCTGGTAAGTAAATCCCAGAAGCTGTCTTGGATTCTGCTTCAAGTGGACGGACCAGGACTCGATCTTCAAGAGGTTTAACGGCCATTTTCTTCACTCCATAAACCCGATCTTGTGTTGTGTCGGGCATTCTCGTGCTCTTTGTTGTCGCTGCACTCAACAACTGCGGTGCAGCATTTCGATAAGGCAGGGTCGTGGTTTAGAAGCCCATGCCACCCATGCCACCCATGCCGCCCATGCCGCCCATGCCGCCCATGCCGCCCATGCCACCCATGCCGCCCATGCCGCCCATGCCGCCCATGCCGCCCATGGGATCCATACCATGACCATGATCATCATCATGCCCATCATCACTACCGGGTGTTTCAGTTACGACACAATCGGCGGTCAGTAACACGGTGGCTACCGAGGCCGCATTTTGCAGCGCGGTTCGGTCAACTTTAGCAGGCGTGATGACGCCATCTTCCATCAAATCTGTGTATTTGAGTGTCAAGGCATTGAAACCAAAGTTTCCTTTACCTTCAGCGACACGTGTCACTGTGACAGTACCTTTCTCGCCTGCGTTTTCAGCTATCGAACGCAGTGGCACGGCAAGTGCCTCTTCAACAATATCAACACCAAACTTTGCATCACCACTGACTTCTTTACGAGCCTTGGCCAAAGCTGGAATCGCGCGAATAAAGCTGACCCCGCCACCTGGAACGATACCTTCGGCAACAGCCGCCCTAGTCGCATGTAGTGCATCCTCAACACGAGCTTTCTTTTCCTTGAGCTCTGCTTCACTAGCTGCACCAACATTAATTTGTGCGACACCGCCAGAGAGCTTTGCTAAACGCTCTTGCAGTTTTTCGCGGTCATAATCTGAGTCACTGAGCTCGATCTCTCGACGAATTTGCTCAATGCGATCTTGGATACTCTTGCTTGATCCAGCACCCTCAAGAATGGTGCAATGATCCGCAGTTACTTCTATTTTCTTAGCTTGGCCAAGCTGACCAATACCGATCTTATCGAGTTCAAGACCAAGGTCTTTCATCAAAGCCTCACCACCAGTGAGAACTGCGATGTCTTGAAGCATCGCCTTCCGTCGATCACCGTAGCCTGGAGCCTTGACAGCTGCGACCTGTAGAACGCCACGAAGCTTGTTGATCACAAGTGTGGAAAGTGCCTCGCCTGTCACGTCTTCAGCGATGATCAAGAGTGGGCGTTTCGCTGCCATCACCTTCTCAAGGAAGGGAACCAGCTTCTGAACTGCTTCGATCTTCTCCTCACATACAAGGATTAGAGCCTTGTCAAACTCGACGGTCATATCTTCAGCGTCGGTGACAAAGTTCGGGCTTAGATAACCACGATCGAACTGCATGCCCTCGACCACATCAACATGAGTGTCAAGGCTTTTGCCTTCCTCTACGGTAATCACACCATCTTTGCCTACCTTATTAAAGGCGTCGGCCATGATTTTTCCGATGGCAGGATCATTGTTTGCTGAAATGGTCGCCACAGGCGCAATCTTGTTTTCAACAGGCACTGCCCTTTTAGCAATATCAGCAATGACGACTTCAACGCCACGCTTCATGCCACGAACAAGTGCATTCGCATCCACACCTGCAGCTATTTGCTTCAAGCCCGAACGAAAAATTGCTTCAGCCAAAATGGTCGCCGTTGTTGTACCGTCTCCGGCATCGTCAGAAGTCTTTGACGAAGCCTCCTTAACCAACTGCGCGCCCATATTTTCAACTTTGTCGCGTAGTTCAATTTCCTCGGCGACGGTGACGCCGTCCTTGGTGACCGTTGGGCCACCCCACGATTTATCTAATACTGCATTGCGCCCACGTGGTCCAAGTGTCGAGCGGACAGCCGCTGCCAACTTCTCCACGCCAGCTAATAAAGCCTTGCGAGCGTCAGTATCAAATGCCAGTTCCTTCGCAGCCATTGGGGATATCTCCTCCAGAGCAATGGACTGACCATATGGCCAATCCTGTCATCTCAACCCAGTACACCGGTCAGGCATCTGCCTGAACGCGGGGAAGCCTATGCCGAAGCACAATCCTGTCCCGTAGGGAATCATGGGGGCTCTGTGGGCATGACGCTTGCTGTGAATGACTCCCACCGAGCCTTCATAGCGCACAGAAACCACCTCTTACCTTTCTTCATCAAAGCACGCGCCACCTTTAGGGGATGCCTTAGACTTGTCTAAATCCTTCCTTACGAGCTATTTATGAATAAATTGGTGTTGCCGCTTCATTGTGGCAGCCTGTCAGTGCACGTTGGCATGACAGCCACTACTGCCATCCTGGCAGCCTCATGTCCGCTTGCAGCCCCACTTTTCAGTGCTGACGAGACTCTTCTGAGCCCCCTGCATCCTCTGTGTTCTCTACGCCCAACTCAGATTCGGGTGCTGCCTCTAGGAGTTCTGTGAGGCTGGCCCTCGGTTTCAGATCTTGAAGAATCCACCAGGTGTTGACAATGAGAAAGGCCAGTCCAATAAGAACAACCAGGTTCGCGATAATGGTCACCACCAAACCGATCAAGTGAAGTGCCTGATCACCTGTAATCACTGCAAGTACCATGCCAATGGCTGCAACGATGATTGCAATACCGATTTCACGCAAACGTTGCCGACCACCTTTGGCATTGCGGTATTTACGACTTCGACTGCCCACCTGATTAAGAATTCCATTAAGACCCCAAAGGAAGATGATTGCAAAGGAAAGCATGACAACCTTTGTCGAAAGCCATTGCCACATATACCCAGTAGGAATGTCCTCGTTTGGCACACCTCGGTATGGGATCAAGCTTTCAATTTGAAGCCATTGATAGGCCCCAAGTAAACCCCAACCAACAACACCAATGATGAGTAGTGTGATCGAACGTAGAACCCTTGTGTTGGCAAGTGATCTACGAGCTGGCCAGAGCAGCCAGATACCCGGGAGCGTCAGTATTGCGATCATTGCATTCAACGGAACGTCTTGCCACCATTGAATAATCGGAATCTGTTTACTTGGTGGCTCCAACACAAAAAACCAATTGACGACCATTTGGACCAAGGCGGCAAGAAACATACAAATTGAGAGCCAAATCAGACCACTTCCGACGCTGTTGGGATTATGGATAGCTGGAAGGCGATCACGTATAGGATCAACTGACTGACGTACCGTCTCCCATATGTTTTTGCCGCATTCTGGGCACTCACCCATTAACTCGAGCCCACGAAGATCGTAGCCACAATCTCCACAGCTAAGGCTCTGGTTGATTCGTAGGTCGATCGACTCAAGAGGATCTGTCAAAGGGGTCTTCCCAGATGGCGCTTAGGGATCCATTGATTAGGGTGTTATACTTCGACCCCGTTACTATTGCGATGGAGATGAGCAGATCTATGGATCATACGCTGATAGATCGACTACGACAGAACATCACTTCAGTTTATATGGGCAACCAGACTGCAGTGGACAGGGTGCTCATTGCGCTTTTTGCCAGAGGTCATCTCCTCATTGAGGATGTTCCCGGGGTGGGTAAGACCGTCTTAGCCATGGCATTAGCCCGTTCAATCGATTCTTCCTTTGCACGCATCCAGTGTACGCCCGATCTCCTTCCCAGTGATATCACCGGTGTCACTATCTACAATCGACAAGACGCATCTTTTGAGTTTCGTCCGGGCCCTATCTTCCACAACATTATCGTTGCGGATGAGATCAATAGAACGACACCTCGTACGCAATCTGCGTTACTTGAGGCCATGAGTGAAACAACCATCACTGTAGATGGTGAAAGTCATTCGCTACCGAATCCATTCATGGTTATTGCCACACAAAATCCATATGAATTTGAGGGCACTTTCTTTCTGCCGGAAAACCAACTGGACCGGTTTTTGATTCGAATTAATCTTGGATATCCATCTCCAGATGATGAGTCACGTGTCATCCGCGGACAACCATCGCGAACATCGTTAAAACAACTTGAACCAGTTATGACGGCTGCACAGGTTTCTGATTTTCAGGATGCTGTTGATGATATTCGACTTGAAGATTCTCTTGTTGACTACATCATTGCTCTTGCCGCTGCTTCACGTGGCCATGATGATCTACAGGTTGGCGTCAGCCCGCGTGGAGCCTTGGCTTTAGCACAGGCTGCTAAGGCAACGGCGCTTCTACACGATCGCCAGTACTGCATTCCAGAGGATATTGTTTCGAACGTGCTTCCCACTTGTGCACATAGGGTTATCAGCAAGACCTATAAGCATGATGGTGATACCACAACCACCCGTCGGATTATCCAACAGGTTCTCGAAACAGTTCCAAGCCCTGCTTAAGCGGCGAACTCAAGATAAACCATCACCCGCTACCGCGGCACTGGCCAATTGATGCACCTCGTGTGGTTTACTTACCATCACCCAAAAAGCGTCATACCCATCACTTCCGGCAGTCGCAAAAGCAATCGTGCCTATTCCAACTAAACGCTCTAAGAATGTCGCATCCATTTGCGTCTGTTGAAGACGAGCCCGATATGCTTCATAAATTGAGACGCTCAGTACTCCAGCACGGCGCAAAACCCGACGGTTCGTAAGTATGTAGACATGGGTCCACCACATCAGGAACTGCCAAATGAGTCGTATTAAGAAAAGCACCCCGCCAACCAGCCAAACCACCCAGGCACCACCAGCAGTAATAGGTGTAAGCATCACCAAGATTGCAATGATCACCGTTAACAATGCAATAGTTATCAAGCTGCCCAAGCCTCCTAGAAGTATGTACCAAAGGCTGGGGCGGCTGATATAGAGAAGATCCTCATCAGACTTGATGAGATCCGTTGGCAAAAGACCACCAAAGTGCCGAAGCTTTTTCGATGACCGAGTCAATGTGCATCGGCCTTTAGCACACAGATATCTGGCAGGTTTCGATAATAGCCGTTGTAGTCAAGCCCGTAGCCCACAACAAACTCGTCAGGAATATCAAAGCCAACGTATTCACACGGTGTCGCCATGGCTGATGGAATTGTTTTACGTAGTAACATGCACGATCGCATCGAACGTACACCAAGATTCTCTAGTTCAGATCGGATTAACCGGATTGTTGAGCCTGAGTCGAGAATGTCATCGATGACTAAAACATGTTGCCCACGGATTGACTCTGGAATCTTGTCGCGCAGTCTGGCGCCCTGCGATTTTTTTGATAAGCCCGTGTAGCTACTCACCGTCACAACATCAATACGAAGCCTCATAGGCAACTGCCGCATCAGATCGGCAACAAAAATCACACTACCTGTCATGATTGGTAGCAGGACAATCTCTGAATCGCCCTCAAGGCTCATGAGTTCTGCAGAGATCTCATTGGCCATCTCAGAGACGCGATCAGCGATCTGTTGCTGTGTCACTAGAATCCGGTCAATATCCTGGCGAATACTTCTTGCTCGTTGCATGAAGTTTTACTCCCGTCATCTCGGCCTGATTGATACCTTAATCCTACTGGCTTGGGTAGCCGATCAACCACATATGAAGTGCGAACGAAATCCCTAGCAGAGACAGAAACGCGACCGCATCCGTGATCATGATCAAGATAATGGCGGACGCCTGTGCAGGATCTGCTCCGACCTTATGCATGACCAGTGGGATACTGGTACCAGCTAGCGTACCAACGGTCATGGAAAGCGTCATGGCACAAAGGGCCACAATACCTAATTGCACGCTGGCACCCGGCACGACGCTAGAGAGAGCCCAAACAGCAAGGCCAACAAGGCTGCCAAGACCGATCCCCGCGAGCAGGCCAACCGTCAATTCGCGGCGCAAGAGTGGCCATACACGTCCGCGCCTGACTTCATCAAGCACCAGCCCACGTAGCGTCACCGCGAGGGCCTGATGTCCGGCGTTACCCGCCAAGGCCGCGGAAACTGGCATCAGGACCGCGAGTAGCGCTAGTTCTTTGATAAGACCCTCAAACTCAAGCACAACATACGCCGCCGGGATCATAAAAATCAGGCTTGCGATCAGCCAGGGCAGACGTCCTCTCATCTTATCTACGACCGATGAGTACACCGCTTCTTCACGACCAGCCCCGACCAACTTCTGTACATCTTCGGTTTGTTCTTCACGAAGCGTTTCAAGAACATCATCAATGGTAATCACACCCAGCAGTCTGTCTTGACCATCAACAACCGGCAACATCGAAAAGTCGTAGCGCCCGAATTGACGGGCCACTTCTTCTCGATCTGTTTCTGGTCGAACGGCATGAACCGTACACTTCATAGAGTCTTCAATGATGCCACTAGGATCATTGAACAGAAGATCACGAATGCGAAACAAACCAACAAGTCGATTCTCATTATCTACCACTGGCAAAATTCGTTGCTCTTCAGGCATTTGTTGTTGACGTAATTGTTCGATTGCCTGAGCGAGCGGTGCATGATCACGAAGCGTTCGATAGTCGGTGGTCATGACACCGCCAGCGGTCTCCGGATCATAACCAAGAAGATTGCGAAGACCGGTGGCTACCTGCAGCGGAACGAAGCTCAGGATCTTTTCGCTCGATGATGAATCAACGATACGTAATAATTCAACCGCATCATCAGGAGCCATCAGGCAAAGGATCGAAGCAATCCGCTCTGCCTTGTCTTCATCAAGCAAGTCCATCACCACGATCCTGGCCAGCGGTGTTTCCATCTCCGTGAGGACAGCTGCAGCGGACTTGTTATCCATGAGCTCAAGAAGCTCAGCGGCACGTTCATCATCAAGATCTTCAAGTATGTCTGCCGCATCAGCTGCTGCCTGCTGTTGAACCGCCGTAGCCAACGCCGGCACGTCGATCGTGTGGGCCATGAGTTCAGCGACTCGCTCGTCCTGCGGGTTGGGTTCATCAGCAACTTCAATCCGCAGCGATCTTGCACCACGATCTTCAGAGGTGGCATCATTACGCTGCGCAGCATGGCGCGTCGGCTCAGATGAATGGTCCATCATCATCGCACGAAGTGTACCTAATGAAGAACGTTCTAGGCCGTCAACAGACTCCGTGGTAAATACACAGAGGACGAGATCAACTCACAAAGATAGCACTAAGTATCCAGTAGAAGATAATCGCTAAACCTGCGCCCATTGGGAGTGTGATCACCCAGCTCACAGCAATATCTCTGACAATACGGAGGTTGAGTGCCGAAATACCACGTGCCAAACCGACTCCAAGCACTGCGCCTACTAAGGTGTGAGTCGTCGAAATAGGCATCCCTAATTTTGAGGCAACAACAATCGTAGTCGCCGCGCCAAACTCCGCTGAAAAACCACGCGTTGGAGTCAACTCGGTAATCTTTTTGCCCACAGTCTCGATCACCCGCCAACCCCAGGTTGCCAGGCCAAGCACGATACCCGTGCCACCAAGCAAAAGTGCCCAGATAGGCACCCCAGATTTTACCTCAACAATGCCTTCTCGCACCGCCTGCACAGCCGCAGAGAGTGGTCCAATTGCGTTGGCAACATCATTCGCGCCGTGCGCAAAGGCAACGAAGCAGGCACTAAGAATTTGCAAGTAACCAAACATATGCTCGATAACGCCGTAGTTATATTCTCGTTTTTTGCGACCTGACTTGAATTGAGGATGTCCCTTTTTCGGTTTTTCGGGAATTCTCCGAACTAAGAACCATGTCACAAAAGCAGCGATCAGACCTACGCCACTCGCAATCAGACAAGCTGGGCCTAGATCTAAGTCCAGCTTGAGATTTTTGAGCCCCTTGAAAACCGTCACAAGGCTCAGAATGAAAAACACAAAGAAGACGAGTAGTGGCGCCAGTCTTTTTGCAGCGCGCACTTGTCGGCGCTGTTTAAAGACCAACAACGTAATCATCTTAAATAAGATGAAGCCAAAGAAACCAGCAACCAAAGGTGACACCACCCAACTCGCGGCAATGGTGGCTACTTTGGCCCAATCAATTGGAGTAACGCCCGCATAGATAATTCCAAAACCAATGATGGCGCCAACTATGCTGTGGGTTGTTGAAACTGGCCATCCAAAATAAGTGGCGATCATCAACCATGTGCCTGCCGCCAGGAGCGCAGCAACCATCCCACATGCAAATACATCGGGCACATCAGCAAACAGGTTGGGATCAATAATGCCCTTACGCACGGTATCAGTGACGCTAGAGCCAACCAAGAATGCACCGGCGAACTCCAACACTGCGGCCAAGATGACTGCTCGCTTCAGCGTCAGTGCACCCGAGCCAACACTGGTTCCCATCGCATTGGCAACATCATTGGCGCCGATGTTCCATGCCATATAGAAGCCAGCAAGTCCGGCTACGATAATTAGAATTGTTCCCTCAGGTCCGATGACTTATCTGCCTTTTTATCCGCGCTAAACGAATGACTAGCTACATCTGTTCTAACATCAATCGAATTCGATTTGCTAGGTTCTCAGAGAGGTTACTTATCTCAGCAATCTCTTCCGTCAGACGAGCCCAAAGATAAAAATCTGGTGGGCTGAGATCTGCTGAGTTTTTGAATAATACTTTGAGTAACTTACGTTGAATAAGATCCGCTTCGTGTTCTTTAGAGGCAACTTGCTCGACGAGTGAATGAATGCGTTCTGCCTCACCACCTCGAAAGCCCGCTTCCGCCAAATTCGGAAGTTCTTTGATAATCTTAACAACAAGTTTAAACGCGTCAGTGTTTGCCTCAATGAACTCTCGAAGTGTTTCAGACAGCTTTGGAATTGTGGGAAGACGTTTCAGAGTCAGTAGCACTGCAATGTCTTCAGCCTTGTCTGCAATCGCATCTTGCATCGAGATAATGCCAAGCAGTGTCTCACGATCAACACTAAACATGATCCAACGCGGCATACTATTGCGAATTTCGTTCTTAACCTGATCTGCTTTGTATTCAAGCTTAGATACACGCTTCGCAAGTCGGTTGGTTTCCCCTCGTTCACCTGACTGAAACAAAATCAATAGCTCGTGCACGCCATCCATACACTGGACAACACAGTCGATATGCGCGGTGAGTGCACCAAACGGCGACTTTCTAAACAACCTTGCAAACGTCCGCATAGAACTGAAGCCCACTCATCTAAATCATGATTTGAAACAACGATGTCAATGCTCGGCAACTGACTTCACCGGTCAAGGTAACGAGGATTTATGTATTTTTTGTTCAGTAATCATGTCAAATCCTTTCTTTTGAGGACAATGACATAAGATATTGATTCACAGGTACTTATGTTTATTGATTTGCTGTAAAGTCCCTTTTTTGCTATCCTACGCAGATCATGTCAAAGCAACGCTCCTCCGGGAAAAAGGGCCCGTCCAAGCTGGCGGCTCCAGAGATCACTACATACTCCTCTGCCACCAGATATCTGACGCGGCAGACCAATTACGAGCGCATGCGGATCACCCGCATCGATCAAGACGGATTCAATCTCGATGGCATCCGTAAAGTCTTGACCGAGCTCGGTCAACCGCAGGAGCAGGTGCGCGCTGTCCATGTGGCAGGTACGGTCGGAAAAGGTTCAACAGCCGCCATGATTAGCTCAATGCTGCAAGGCTGTGGCTACGCTGTCGGACTCTTCACATCGCCCCACCTCAATGATGCCCGTGAACGAATCTCAATTAACGGACAGTTGATTGAACGCCCGGCATTTGCTCAGCGAATGAAGGAGGCAACCACAGCAGCGGCTGAAGTCGGCGTGGAACTCACCTACTTTGAGCTACTCACAACGATGGCATTTCTACACTTCGCAGAAGAGGCCGTCGATCTTGCAGTGCTTGAAGTCGGCCTTGGTGGCCGTCTTGATTCAACAAACGTGGTCACGCCTGAGGTATCGGTGATCACACGCATTGATATCGATCATACGCAGCTATTGGGGTCCACGATTGAGGAAATTGCCACTGAAAAAGCCGGCATTTTCAAACGAGGGGTCCCTGCACTGACTTGTCATCAAGACCCCGCTGTTGAGGCTGTCCTAGAGAAGAAAGCGGAAGAAATTGGGGCGCCACTGCGTATCCTTGGCCGCGATATCGAGTTCAGTTCACGATTTGGTTCAAACGATGAACTTGGGCCACACACGCGTGTCTGTGTTCTCACGGATGGCAGCCAGTTCATGCATCTACCCGTCCCGCTACCCGGAGAACATCAGGCTATCAACTGTGGCTTAGCACTTTCGGTTGTTGATTCACTGAAGGGCCTTGGTTTTAACTTTGCCGAACCAGATCTCTACTCGGGTCTCGGGGCGACGAACATCCCCGGCCGAATGGAACTTGTATGGCAGAAGCCTCGCATTTTGGTTGATGGAGCTCACAACGCTGCCTCCCTGGATGCACTAATGCGTTCGGTTGGAGCCCATATTCCTTACGACTCAATGGTCTGTATCTTTGGCTGTTGCGAAGATAAAGACGTGCCAGAGCTACTTTCTCGCCTTGTACTGGGCGGAGATAAGGTCATCTTCACAAAGGCCAAGAGCAACCCAAGAGCAGCCATGCCAGAGGATCTGCAACGTGCGTTTACTGAGCAATGTGGCAAGATGAGTCAAACAGCAGACACACTCCAGGAGGCTCTTAAGTTAGCAACCAGGGCGGTTGGTCGAGATGATCTGATCTGTGTGACTGGCAGCTTCTATCTTGCTGGAGAGGCTCGTAAATTATTACTTGATCAACGGGCCAAACAACTTGCCGCGACAACATGACATACACTCATGTCAGATGGCCGTCTCAAATTCTAATCACCGATTTTTCAGAAGGTTGCGAACGGTTCTTTTTTTCTAATGAGTACCGATACAGTCCAATCTTCAATACCAAAGCAGCGATACACCGCTGAACTCGCTTCTCAGATTGAGGCGAGATGGCAAGAACACTGGAGTGAAGTCGGCGCATTCCGAGCCTTGAATCCTGGTGATAAAGGCTTCGACGTTTCGCAGCCAAAATTTTACTGCCTAGATATGTTTCCCTATCCCTCAGGTAAGGGACTGCATGTTGGCCATCCACTGGGATATATCGCGACCGACATTCTCTCGCGTTATAAGCGCATGTGTGGCTATAACGTATTACATCCGATGGGTTGGGATGCGTTTGGACTGCCTGCTGAACAATATGCCATTCAGACAGGTGTGCATCCTGCGATTACAACCAAGAGCGCTATTGACACCTACCGCCAACAACTCTCCCGATTTGGTATGAGTTATGACTGGTCGCGAGAGATCGCTACGATCGATCCAGACTACTATCGCTGGACACAGTGGATTTGGCTACAGGCTTATGAGTCATTCTTTGATCCAAGAAAGAACATGGCGAGACCCATTGAGGCGCTTGTGAGGGAGCTTAAGGCTGGTGACTGGGCTCTTGATGATTGTGGTGGATTGGTTGACCCGAAAACGACTGGAGCCGTTGATTGGAATACACTCAGCGCTGCAGAGCAGCGACGCGCTATTGACCTTTTAAGACTTGCTTATCTTGATGAACAGATGGTCAACTGGTGTCCCGCCTTGGGCACCGTGCTAGCGAATGAAGAGGTGATTGACGGCAAATCGGAACGGGGCCATCATCCGGTTACTCGACTTCCGCTAAGACAATGGATGTTCCGTATTACCGCTTATGCAGATCGACTTCTAGATGATTTGGAAAGCGTTGATTGGCCAAACTCGACAAAGACGATGCAGCGAGAGTGGATCGGACGCAGCGAAGGTGCGGATATCGACTTTGCTTTAACGCCGCCCTTGGCCGGATCACTGCGTGTTTATACCACTCGAGCTGATACCCTCTTTGGCGCGACCTTTATGGTTGTTGCCCCAGAACATTCGCTCATTGAACAACTGATCAAGAATCCACCAGCAGAATGCAACCTAGAGAACTTGAAGAACTACGTCGAAGCGTCTCGCAATCGTTCCGACGTCGATCGTATGGCCGATACGAAGGAAAAGACTGGAGTCTTCACAGGGGTCTATGCAATAAACCCGGCAACTGGACAACCAATACCTGTCTGGGTCGCTGACTACGTATTGATGGGCTACGGACACGGCTCCGTTATGGCTGTTCCTGGTCATGACGAACGCGACCATCAGTTTGCACAGAAATTTGGACTGCCAATCATCCAAGTAGTCTCTGAAAGTCACGACCAAGATCATGATGATGATATTCCCTCGTGTTTTTCCGGAGAAGGAATCGCGATCAATTCAACGAATGATGAGATAAGTCTGGATGGCCTTGAGACCATAGAAGCTAAACAACGCATCCTTGACTGGCTGGAATCTGGTGGATTTGGTCGACGAAAGATCAACTACAAATTACGAGATTGGCTTTTCTCTCGTCAGCGATATTGGGGTGAGCCCTTCCCTATCATCTACGATAGTGATGGCGACCATTATGGTGTTCCAGCCGAATCACTACCTGTCGAATTACCAGAGCTTCAAGACTATAAACCTGTCGAATCTTCCGAACCACAGCCCATGCTTGCCAAAGCAACCGACTGGCATCAGTCGACTGCAGGTGAGGTCGGCATTGACGCATCAGTACTCGATCCTGAAGCACCGGTACAACGTGAGCTTTCAACAATGCCTGGCTGGGCAGGGTCGTGTTGGTACTACCTACGTTATTGTGATCCTCATAACGGCGAAGACCTCATAGACAAGGATATTGAGTCATACTGGCTCGCACCGCAAGCTGACTCTGTTGGTGGCGTCGACCTCTATGTTGGCGGTACTGAGCATGCGGTTCTTCATTTACTTTACGCAAGATTTTGGCACAAAATTCTATATGACTTAGGCAAAGTAACTAGCTGCGAGCCTTTTGCAAAGATGTTTCATCAAGGGCTCCTTACATCGTTTGCTTACCAACGTGCAGATGGCTCGCTTGTGCCTGTTGATGAAGTCGATGAAGCAACAGACAACACATTCATCGAGCGAGCGACTGGTGACCAGGTCATACAAGTCACCGCCAAGATGAGTAAATCACTAAGAAATGTCATTAATCCTGATGATGTAATGGAAGAATACGGAGCAGATACGCTCCGGCTCTATGAAATGTACATGGGGCCACTTGAAGCCAGTAAGTCGTGGAATCCTCGCGACATCGTAGGTGTCTTCCGATTCTTGCAGAGAATCTGGCGTTTGGTCATTGACGAAGAATCTGGTGAGCCCAGGACCATCGAGCCAGTTGATGCCGAAGTCGATCGTGCACTTGCGAAAACCATCAAGAAAGTCTCTGTAGATATCGAACGCCTTGCCTTCAATACGGCAATAGCAGCGATTATTGAGTTCACTAATCTTGCAACAACGAAAGGTGGCCTTGCACACCAGCAAGCTTTAGAACTAGCGCGTCTACTTTCACCTTTTGCACCTCATATGGGTGAGGAGCTCAACGCTCGTCTTGGACAGGAGATTTCGCTGGCACACGGACCTTGGCCTATTCCAGATGCTGAGCTTCTGACTGATGAGGAAATCGATTTGCCGGTGCAAATTATGGGTAAGGTCCGGTGCAAAATTAGGATTCCTTCCGACGCTTCAGCTGATCAAATCGAAGAGATGGCGCTCAAAAACGAAACGATCTTGCAACAATTGGCAGACAAACAAATAAAGAAAGTCGTTGTTGTACCAGGAAAGATCGTCAATATTGTCGCTCATTAAATGACCAGGACTGCTGCGGACCAGATAAATGAATAGTCATACAGATATCATGAAAATGGCTGAAGCAGATCCGGAAATCGGTCTGGTTCATAAAGACCAAACGCTGACTGGGCTTCTCGTGATGAGCCCTGATCAAGAGATGCCTACCATGCGCGATGTGGTTGCTGCCATGGCTGTTTACGTTGGCGAAACTATTAATGTCTATGAAGAAGAGATTCCGGTTGAAGCGCCTGTGCAGTGGGCGCACCGAATGCGCGTTCCGGGACATCGTCATGACATTATCTTGTGGTGTGCACAAGCGACCGATCAGCCGCCAGCCGAGATCTTTGGTGAAGGTGAATCGTTTTTTCATTGGGTACTGGGCATTGATGGCCTTCTTGATTACACCGATCCACTGACGAGCCTTGCAGATCTGGTGCGAATGCTCGTCACAGCGACTTCTCATACAACTGCAATTCTTGATCTCGAAACAAATCGCTGGCATGGCCCAAGCGCCTTGGCCTCCTACTTCCTGAATACACAACTAGAACCACCCGCCGAAATGTTGTGGTTGGTTGAATCGAGTGCCAGTGCTGACAATTCCGGTTTTAACTTGCACACGAAAGGGCTGTCACGCTGTGGGAGGCGCGACCTGGAACTTCAAGGCCTTGATCAATCGCAGATTGAAGCCGCTGTACAACTTATGAATGCGATTGCCTCACAAAGCATCGAGGCGCCTCTGCCCGCACCGCCTGCTTCAATTGAGATTGGCCATGATGCGGTCATTCGCGTCCGTGAAGCTGCCTCAAAAACGAACACTGCAGAAGACATTTCCAAGGATACTGGAAATAGAGCGCCACTCATTGTGATTGATTCCACAGCAGACACCTTGCCGTTTGATTTACTTGCTCGCTTGAGCAATGGCACTGCTGCACTCTGGTTACCAAGTCGTGATCAAGCCAGACGCGGTCAACTTGCACGCCTCACACTTCCTCACTTTCAACAAATCTTGAGCGACGAAACCACCACTCACGATGCAAGCTTTCTCGTGCAGACATCGCTAACTGATGGTCAAGCGAGAGAATACGTGTGGATCAATGTCAACACCTATGATGAACACGGCTTTTCAGGTGACCTAATCGAAGACCCAATTCTTGAGTGTGGACCAAAAGGCGGTGATCGCATGATCATTCCGGATGCCGCAGTTGAAGATTGGCGCATTGAGTCTGGGACAACTGTGATCGTTCCTGAGAATATTGATCTCAGTGGCTTGAACCCACCGCCTCCAACAGACATCAAAGTAGATTCAGAATGAATCAAAGACTTCCTGAAGATCTACGCGTCTTACTCCAAGCACCTACGGCTTTCCAAGCGAATATTCTTGTTGCTTTGTTGAGTGACGAAGGTATTACTGCCATGGCTGTCGAGGAAACCCTAGTGGGTGCTCTCAATCCAAGCTCATCAAAGACCATGGTCTTGGTGCGAGAAGTCGATCTCACTAGAGCTCACTTTGCAATAGATCATGCACGGCACACCGCCAAAGATCTCGACTGGTCTAAAATTGATGTGGGTGATGAAAGCGAGGAGACCACAGCGGAATTAGCCGCACCACAGGCCGGCGGAGAACGGAAGTTACCGCCAATCATCTTCGTACTGGCAATTCTGGGGGTTCTGTTGATTGTCGCTGGCATAGCAGCCTGCATTATTGCCTTGCTGCTGCCTGTACCGAATCAGTAATGCAAGGCGATGCACTCTAGATTCAACGTGATCGAGTTTTTCCCTTTTCAATAGTGCCGTCCAATTGGAGCACTTGCACTGACGGGAAGACCTCTGCAAGACGTTCATCGATACGAGCCATCAGTGCCACGTCGATCACATTAACTGCTCGTGTTTGTTCCGCAGTTCGAGATTCATTGTCCAACAAATCTGCCGAACCTAGTACAACATCAAGCTCAAATACTTCTATCTGAGGTTTGTTCTGCTCATCTAAGACCCTTTTCCCCAGCGCATCAACAATGGGGCGTTCTACTTCGAGTCGAACGGTATCGCCTGGACGCTTACCCTGAACATGTAAGATGAGATCACTTGTTGAAGTCGGACGAACACCATCGAGGCGAACAATTGCATCGCCTAAGACCAACACTTGGCGAGCAGGCAAGTTGTCAAGCAAATCGGTAACAAGAACGCGCCCGCCCTGGCCGTCAACATTGTTACGAAAACTCATTCGAATGCCCAGTGCCCCCCGCGGCGCCGTGATCAGCCTGTAACGTAATGCAGATATCAGGCGATGCTGTTGCTCTTGTTGAAGCGATGAATCTTTGAGTAACTCTTGAATACCCTGATCTGTGATATCAGATTCGATCAATGCCCGAGTCGCAAATTCTCGCACTGAAAAATCTGGCGAGCCCATTTGCTCGACAAGTAAGTCCACCGGTGCGGCAGACGTATTGCTATTGGA
>CALCOW010000285.1 GCA_937899935.1 uncultured Phycisphaerae bacterium | reverse complement strand
GTCGGAAATGGGTATGGCAATGATGGGTAGCGGTTTGGCATCCGGAGAGGATCGAGCCGTCCGTGCAGCTGAGGGCGCGATTCGCAGCCCATTGCTGGATGAGGTTGATTTCAATGGCGCCCGCGGGATTCTGGTCAATATTGCGGCTAATGAGCAGATTGCGCTTGGTGAATTCTCCAGAGTGGGCGCGACGATCGAGAGTTTCGCCTCTGAGAACGCTACGGTTGTTATAGGCACGGTCATTGATCAAGACATGACTGATGAGATGCGGGTTACGGTTGTTGCGACAGGTCTCGGTGATACGGAGTTCGAGCGACCGAAGACCGTTGTGGACAATACTCAGCGTCAACCAATCAGCCAAGAGGCGGCAGTAAACTACAGCGATTTGGACAGACCTGCTGTTTCCCGCAGGAAAGCGTTGGAAACTGGCGAAACCGACGACATGATTGGACAATCGCAGGATATGAAGTACCTGGATATTCCTGCCTTTATCCGTCGTCAGGCGGATTGAAGTGGATACGGATCGTGACGGTGGCCAGACGGAATCGTGTCGCAGTCCTGCGGTCCAAATTAGTGCAATATCTGCTAAGCTACGAAGCTTCCCTAAGCTTGAGCTTGGCCAAGGCTCGGCGGGTCAGGCTCGTGATGATGGACTCGTAATTGGTTTGTAGTGGGCTCGAAGCGGGCTTAGATTGGTACCGAAGGGACTTCGAGTAGCTGCGAACGAAGAGAAAGAAAAATGGTGGCAGAGCGCTTGCGTGTAAAGAGAGTCAGTATGAAAGGAGCTGCGCCCATGGAGCCATTAGAAGGATCTGAAGGAATTCGGTCACGGTGATTAGACAAAGAACACTTAAAAACGTCATCCGGGGCCGTGGTGTGGGATTGCACACAGGGGAGACCGTGTCTCTAAGGTTGCTCCCAGCGCCTGTCGACACAGGTGTTGTTTTCAGTCGGATCGATCTGGAACCCGCCGTCGATATTCCGGCGTTGTCAGAACATGTCTCAGATACCACCTTGGCAACCACGATTGCCAAAGGCGAATGCCGGATATCGACGATCGAACATCTTATGTCAGCTTTGTACGGCCTTGGTATTGACAAT
>CALCOW010000284.1 GCA_937899935.1 uncultured Phycisphaerae bacterium | reverse complement strand
AAACGGTTTGAATGATGCCAGTAGCTTGGATGATTTAACCCGTGAGTGTGTCTCTGGCATAATGAAAAAAACAACGAGCAGAACAAGAAAACCCCAGCCAGCAATAAACCAAAAAGTACTGGTCCAACCGAACCAATCTTGCAGGTAGCCTCCCAGGCCTGGGGATAGAACGGGGCCCGCGGCCCAACTGATCGTCATCCAGTTCGCGGCTTTGGCGCGTTCTGGACCCTCGTAGCAATCAACTACAATCGATCGAGCGCCGACGGCCGAAGCAGCAGCGCCGATGCCCTGAACAAATCGAAGTGCCAGTACCATCCAAATAGCGTCACAAAAGGTGATGGCAATGGCTGCCAGAATAAACAAAACGGTGCCAACCAAGATTGGCTTGCGGCGACCAAAGTGATCAGTCACAGGGCCCATTAGGAATTGTGAGATGCCGTACCCCGCCATGTAAATCACGATGCTGGATTGCACCGCGGTTTCACTGGTCTCAAAGTGCTCAGCCATCGCTGGAAGTGACGGTAGAAGAATGTCAATTCCGGCACCGCCAAGTGGTAGGGCCACCATCATTGAGAGGAATGCACGGCGACGGGCCCCATCGGCTAATTTGGCAAGGTTTGGGGTCTGCCCCTGGTGATCCGGCTGCTGCATACCTTTATCTCACTGTGAATCAGATGGCCTGTCAACTATCCGAGGTAAGAAGCTATCAGGGTCACCTGGTTTCGTATCAGCCACTACTTGGATCACCATGTAGTAGAATGGCAACATCAAAACAGTGCAGCAGAATGCCGGGAGTAAAAGAGTATGTCGATATCCACAATACCGCACTTAATAGACGGCCAACTTAAGTCCCTGGATGGATCGGAGACACGCCAGAATGTAAATCCAGCGACCGGTTCGGAAGTTGGAAGTGCCGCGCTTGATGCAACTGAAGCGGTTGATCAAGCTGTTGCTGCCGCAGCCAGAGCATTTCCAGATTGGTCAAAGACGCCAGTAGGTGATCGTGTGCAACATCTATTTCGTTACAAGATGTTGCTCGAAGAGCATATTCAAGAGCTGGCAGACATTGTCGTAGAGGAACATGGCAAGACGAAGGGAGAGGCCATCGGCTCAGTTCGGCGTGGCATTGATTGTATTGAACATGCCTGTGGAGCGCCAGTCTTAATGCAAGGTAGAACACTGCCACAAATTGCAGTGTCATCGACATTCTGTCGAAGTGAAGATGAGGGTGGCGTCGGCATTGACTCAGCAGTAGACCGTGTACCGGTTGGCGTATGTGCTGGTATTACGCCTTTTAATTTTCCTGTCATGGTACCAATGTGGATGTGGCCAATGGCTGTGGCGACAGGCAATACATTCATTCTTAAGCCATCAGAAAAAGATCCTCTCTCTGCATTGCGTGCTACGGAGCTTGCACAGGAAGCCGGTTTACCACCTGGTGTGTTAAATCTTGTTCATGGTGGTCATGACGTTGTCAATCATCTTCTTGCACATCCCGGTATTGCAGCCATTTCGTTTGTGGGATCAACCGGCGCAGGAGAACACGTTTATCGAAGCGCTGCAGCGCATGGAAAACGCGTTCAATGTATGTGTGGAGCCAAGAATCATTCGATTATCATGCCTGATGCTAATCAAGGTGCTGCGATTGACGGTGTGTTGGGCTCTGCATTTGGTAATACCGGTCAACGATGTCTTGCGGGATCAGTTGTTGTTTGCGTCGGTGATAGTGCTGACTGGCTTGTTCCTGGTTTAGTAGATGCAGCAAAGAAGATCAATGTCGGCCCTGGCAAAGAAGCAAAGACTGATATGGGGCCGTTGCAAGATGCTGACTCACTGAGCAGAGTGCATGATTACATTGAAGTCGGTATTCAGGAAGGTGGAGCATTGTTGCTTGATGGGCGGCAAGCAAGCATGCCAAGCCAAGGATGTTTCGTTGGACCGACCATATTCGATAACGTGACACCAGACATGCGTATCGGTCAAGAAGAGATCTTCGGCCCGGTTCTTTCGATTATGCGTGCAAAGAGCCTTGATGAAGCGGTGGCCATGGTTAATCGTTCCGAGTACGGCAATATGGCTGTTATGTTTACCAACTCAGGGCATGCGGCTCGTAAATTTGAGAATACCGTGCAATCTGGCATGCTGGGTATCAATGTTGGTGTTCCTGCTCCAATGGCAGCCTTTCCATTCGCAGGTTGGGGGAAGTCATTCTTTGGTGATCTGCATACGAACGGTGAAGATGGTTTCCGATTTTTCACGAAGTCTCGCGTGACGGTCCGGCGATGGCTCTAGCACAATGTATGGATAAAAAGGGATATAAAAGATGCCACGCATAACTCGAGCAGCGCTTATTCAAGCATCAAATCCTCTTGAGGGATCGGAAGATTTGAAAGCGATCAAAAGAGAAATGATCGATAAGCATATTGGCTTATTAGAGAGTGCTGCTCAAGGTGGAGCGCAGGTATGCTGTTTGCAAGAAATCTTTTATGGACCATACTTTTGTGCTGAACAGGATACGCGTTGGTATTCCACTGCTGAGCCTGTTCCGGATGGGCCAACGATTAAATTGATGCAAGATCAGGCCAAAAAGCTGGGCATGATTCTTGTCGTACCTGTTTACGAGGAAGCCATGCCTGGGGTGTACTACAACACCGCTGCAGTGATTGATGAAAACGGACTCTATCTTGGTAAATACCGTAAGCATCACATTCCTCACTGTAATCCTGGATTCTGGGAAAAGTTTTACTTCAAGCCAGGTGATCTTGGTTACCCAGTGTTCGAGACCTCGGCAGGAAAGATAGGCGTTTATATCTGTTATGACCGGCACTTCCCAGAAGGAGCTCGAGAACTCGGACTCAACGGTGCTGAGATAGTCTTCAATCCCTCAGCGACGGTCGCTGGATTGAGTGAGTATCTATGGAAGCTGGAGCAGCCCGCTCATGCGGTGGCGAACCAATATTTTGTTGGAGCCATCAATCGTGTTGGAACCGAAGCACCCTGGAACATTGGTGAGTTTTATGGAACTTCTTACTTTTGTGATCCGCGTGGGCAGATAATTTCTGAGGCAAGTCGGGAGCAAGATGAAGTCTTGATCGCTGATCTAGATTTAGACATGATTCAGCAGGTTCGAGATACCTGGCAGTTTTTCAGAGACCGCAGACCAGAGAGTTATGAGCAGATTTCAAGCTGGTAGCCCGTGAGATTCCGATAGGAGTTGCTGCGGTAACTCAAATTGAGAGTATTGCAACCTGATGGATTCACTGCACGAGTCACTTTCGAATCGTGATCTAGCTCCGGTCCCGCCTTCGCAGCGGACCTGGTCAATGTGGAACATTACGGCGTTGTGGATCGGTATGGCTGTATGCATACCAACTTATACGCTTGCAACGGTGATGATTGCCAAGGGTATGAATTGGTGGCAAGCGACACTGACCGTACTTATTGGAAATCTTATTGTCCTATTGCCCATGATTTTGATTGGTCATGTGGGGCCTAAGTATGGTGTTCCGTTTCCGGTGTTTGCAAGGGCCAGTTTCGGTACACAAGGTGCCCATATTCCGGCGATCGCAAGAGCCTTAGTTGCATGTGGCTGGTTTGGTATTCAGACTTGGATTGGTGGTGGGGCGCTCTATTCCATTTTGGGGGCACTTGGATGGATTGACACAGCCGCGGATACTGAAGTTGTTTCATGGCTAGGAATTACATCTTTGCAATTTCTTTGCTTTATTGCGTTCTGGCTGGTCCACGTATTCATTATTTTGGCCGGCATCGAGTCTATTAAGTGGCTTGAAGTATGGGCGGCTCCGTTTCTCATTGCCTGTGGAGCAGCGTTGCTGATCTGGGCATTTGTCAAAGTGACCGACGATGCTTCTTTGTTTAGTAGTGAGACTCACTTTGCAGAAGACAGCGGATTCTGGTGGGTGTTCTGGCCGCAATTGACGGCAGTTGTAGGATTTTGGGCGACGCTGAGTCTCAATATTCCAGACTTCACACGCTACTGCCGTCGCCAGAAGGACCAAGTCTTAGGGCAAATGTTAGGGTTGCCACCAACAATGACATTCTTTTGCTTCATTGGCATTATTGTGACTGGAGCGACGATTATCGTCTTTGGAGAAGCAATCTGGGATCCGATCAAGCTTGTTGCCTTGCTAGGTTCAAAGACAGTCGTTGTGATTGCAATGATTGCCTTGTTGCTAGCGACTCTATCAACGAACTTGGCAGCCAATGTTGTAAGTCCGGCTAATGGATTTTCAAATCTCTTGCCGAAGTGGATTGGTTTTCGATTAGGTGGGCTCATTACCGCTTTGATTGGCATCGTGATTATGCCTTGGCGCTTGTACTCAGATCTTCAAGAGTACATTTTCACCTGGTTACTCGGATACAGCGCACTTTTAGGGCCAATTGCTGGCATCATGTTGTGTGATTATTTTCTGTTACGGAAAACGCGACTCGATTTGAGAGGACTGTATGATCCTCGGGGTGTGTACCGAGGCATTAACTGGATCGCTGTTGTGACTCTAGTTCTTTCAGTCTTGCCCAATATCCCAGGGTTTATCAATGCAGCCACCAATACCGCAGGCACTGAAGATGCAATCTTCTGGTCTTTTTTCGATCGTATCTATGCGTATGCCTGGTTCATCGGAGTAGGCTTAAGCATTCCTATTTATTGGTTGCTTATGCAACTGACTCCAGCACGAGCAGCACCAGCGCCGCTCGATAAAGTTGAGTTCAGTGCGAAGGCTGATACAGTGGCGCTGAATTGAGAGGTTAGGAGCGTATCATGAGCGATGCTGTCAATAAGAAACCTGTACTGCCCAAATGTGACTTCACGCCGGCGGCCTATCAAGGGCCATCGCGTGATGAGGTTCTATCGATGCGCCGTGAGTTCCTTGCGCCAGCGCTCGTGACCTACTACAGCGAGCCGATCATGATAGTCCAAGGCCACATGCAGTGGCTCTTTGATGAAAAAGGGAAGCGTTACTTGGACGGCATTGGGGGAATCGTTACGGTCTCTGTTGGACATTGTCATCCCAAAGTGATTGATGCAGTTCGCGAGCAAAATGAGCGATTGCAGCATACAACAACTATTTATCTAAATCCGAACGTTGCTGAATTCGGAAAACTGCTTGCTTCGACGTTTCCTAAGGATTCTGGATTGGGGGTGAGCTATTTTACAAGTTCGGGTAGTGAAGCAAACGAGTTAGCCATATTAATGGCTCGGATTTATACCGGGAACTTTGAGATTCTCTCACTGCGTAATGCTTATCATGGATTAACAAATCAGGCGATGGGTCTGACCGCGCTGCATAACTGGCGATATCCGTATCCCCATGGTCTAGGTGTGACACACGTTCCGTGTCCAGATCGCTACCGAGGACCGTATGGCTATGATGATGCAGATGCGGGCATGAAGTACGCCGAGGGAGTGAAAGAAGTACTCACCTATGACACCCCTGGGCGAGTTGCTGGTTTTATTGCTGAACCAATTCAGGGTGTTGGTGGAGCGGTCGAGTTGCCACCTGGGTATTTGAAGCAAGTCTATGAGTTTATCCATCAAGCCGGTGGTATTTGTATCAGTGATGAAGTTCAAACTGGCTTTGGTCGTACTGGCACTGCCTTTTGGGGCTTTGAAAACCATAACGTTGTTCCGGATATGGTCACGATGGCCAAGGGTATTGGCAATGGCGTGCCATTGGCATGTTGCTGTACGCGCGCCGACATCGCTGAGACGATGACACAGCGGCTCCATTTTAATACCTATGGTGGCAATCCGATGTCTGCGGCGCAGGGTCTTGCGACACTTCAGATTATGCTGGAGGAGAACATTCAGGGGCATGCTCATGAGATTGGCACCTATTTGAAGGAAGGTCTCAATGAGCTCAAGACGCGACATGCCCTGGTGGGAGATGTGCGCGGCCAAGGCTTGATGTTAGGTATGGAGTTAGTGACAGATCAGATAAACAAGACGCCTGCGACTGCGGAGACCGCTCAAGTTCATGAAAGGGCGATGCAATTGGGCCTCCTTGTAGGGAAAGGTGGCTTGAGTGGTAATGTACTTCGCATCAAACCCCCTATGTGTATTGATCGAGAGGATTGCGACTTCCTGTGTCGCGTTCTCGACATCTGTTTAACCGAAGCCGAGGACTCATAAGACATGTCTCTATTGATCCGTAATGGCCGAGTTGTGACTGCCGATCAGGATATGAAGGTCGATGTGTACGCAGAGCAGTCGACTATTACGCGCCTTGAGGCAGGCATTGATACTCAATCTCTGCCACCTGATACCAAGATCATTGATGCGAAAGACATGCTCGTCTTTCCTGGCTTTATTGATCCACATGTACATATCCACCTACCATTTATGGGTACCAATGCCATTGATGATCACGCCTCAGCGACACAGGCGGCACTTGTTGGTGGGACAACCTCGATCATTGAAATGATTTGTCCGGGCCCAGAGGATGAGCCAGAAGTTGCATTCAAAGAGTGGAAATCACTTGCTGAAGATGCCAGTCGTGGTTCATGCTGTGACTATGGCTTTCATTTATCAGTGGTACGCTTTGATGATCTAGCGCGCAAACAAGTGCAAGATCTTGTTGCAAAAGAGGGCGTTCGTTCTTTTAAGATCTTTCTCGCGTACAAAGGTGCGCTAGATATCTCAGATGAAAATCTCTTTGCTCTACTTGAGATGGCACGTGATCTCAACGTGGTGGTGACGGCCCACTGTGAAAATGCCGAAGCAATTGATGCGATGCAGCAACAACTAATCAATTCAGGTAAGACAGGGCCGCAGTGGCATGAGCCTTCCCGTCCACGTAGCGTAGAAGCTTCTGGTGTTAATCATCTTTGTACATTTGCTGAATTAACAGGCGCGCCTATATATATCGTTCACACCTCTTGTCATGCGGCGCTGCAAGAAGCACTCAAGGCGCGAGATCGAGGCGTCAATGTTTCCGTTGAATCAGTCGCGCCGCACCTGATTCTCGACAAGTCCTTCACAGAGCGAAATGGATTCGAAGGGGCAAAGTATGTGATGTCACCACCACTTCGTGATGCTGAAGAGCATGCATCACTATGGGCTGCTTTGGAAGCCCGTGATATTGCAACTATTGGAACAGATCATGCACCTTTTAATTTTGCAGGGCAGAAAGAAATGGGACGGGATGCATTTACCGCGATACCCAATGGCATACCGTCAGTGCAAGAGCGTGTTGATCTGATTCACACCTATGGAGTATGTAAGGGGCAAATAGATCTCAAAACCATGGTCGATTCATGTTCGACACAGGCAGCCAAGATCTTCGGCATGTATCCTCGAAAAGGCGACATTGCCATTGGGTCTGACGCTGATTTAGTGGTCTATGATCCGGACTTCAAAGGCACATTCACTGTTGCTGATGGTCTTTCGAAAGTGGATTATTGCGGGTTTGAGGGTATGGAACGCTGCGGTCGCGCTGAAGTCGTAACACTACGTGGTCAGGTTGTAGCGAAGCGAGGCAAATACGTCGGTGAAGCAGCCATTGGACAGTACATCGATCGAGCCTTCATAGGTCATTAGTCATTGGCCACTAAGTCATTTGATTGTTCTACAAACTTATCTCCATCCCATCCTTTGTCTTCTGTCACCATTTTTTTGCGAGCGGCTTTTTCTGCAGTCTTGATATCAGATTGGCGGCGGACAAGTTCTGCATGGGTCGTGAAGTATTGCAGGGCGTGTCCCCGAAAATCTTCGATGCTTTGGAAACCATGTTGTTCCATAAAAGCTTCCAGTTGATCACACATTGACTGCACCACACTGTACCCATGTATCATGACGCCAGTGCAGACTTGGACGGTCGAAGCACCTAATAAAATGAACTGCGCTGCATCGTCACCAGTCTCGATGCCACCAATAGCCGAGAGGCTACGGTCATGGAAGTTGCCTTTACATGTCTGAGGTTGAAAGTGACCGATAGGGGAGATACTTTCTCGTTCGACCGAAGTCCCCTTGCGATCTGGTGGAGCGATGGCATCAAGCGCCGGAGGAATTGGTGCACCGGAGTTGCCGCCATACATCATGGTGGCAAGCTCCATGACCATGCGAAGAGCAATTGGACGAACAGCTTTGCATGAATAACCACCGGGTACCGTGAAGCCTTCTACTGTTGGCTCAGGTCTTAGGGTATTAAGGTCGACGCTCATGACACTCAAAATGGTGTTAATAGCAGAAACTCCCTCGCAGCCAGCCATTAAGGCGGCTCGGGCGGGATCTTCGATGTGCGTTATGTTCGGCGTCATCTTTGCCCAGACTGGAACAGTGGCAACTTCATTGACCCAAAGGCTCACTTCTTGAACGATTTCACAATCCTGTCCCATAGCGGATCCCATCTTGCGTTCGGGAAGACCATGGGGGCATGAAAAATTAAGTTCAAAGGCATCAACACCCGCATCCTGGCAACGCTCAGTAATTTCTTGCCAAGCGTCCTTTCGATACTCTTCCATAATCGAGGCAATGAGTATTCCATCTGGATAGGCATCTTTGACCTTTTTAAACTCATCAATCCAAACCTCAAAAGAACGATCAGAGATGAGTTCGATGTTCTCCCAGCCAATGACTTCTCTCGTTTCACTGGCACGCATTCGGGCATATCGCGGTGCTACGTTGGTGACTTTATCAGCCTCCAGCGAAATAGTTTTTGCGATCACTGCTCCCCAGCCTTCTTTGAAGGCTTTGCCAATGACATTGGCATTGGTGCCCGGTGGCCCAGATCCAACAACAAATGGATTGGGTAGTTTGAGGCCATCAACTTCAACTTGTAGCGTTGCCATTCAAGAAATCCTTCATGTCCTAAATCACTGAAGATCAGCCATAGGATACCTGATCAAATGAGCCTCTTATCTTCCTAAAGGTGAGTTGCTTGCGGTCGGCAGAATACGACATAAATTGGGCCGTTTTACTCATCTTATTCGGGGTTTTTCTGCTCAGTCAAATGGCGGTATAAAAACTACAATACATTCAGTAGATAATGTATCCAGAAAATGGAAGATCCACATGACTCAAACAACACAAGAGCCCCATCGTGGTTGGCTGTTTCTGTTCTTGATCGTGTTGATTATTCCATTGGGTCAGGTGCCACTGGACTTTTATAGTCCAGCACTACCGGATATAGCCAAAGATCTACAGACATCCGCCACACTAACACAGTTTACAGTCACCATTTTTATTATCTTTTCTGGTTTGGGAAATGTGCCGATTGGTGCAATCTCTGATGCTCTCGGGCGACGAAAGGTGTTACTTGTATCACTCGTAGGCTTGATACTGAGCACCATCGGATGTGCTATTGCGCCCAGTATCGAAGTTCTTTTTATTGCCAGAGCGTTTGAAGGTTTCTTTGCCGCCAGTGGCTTTGTCATTTGTTATGCCTATGCTGGGGATTCCTATTCTGGGCATCAACTCACTCGGGCATTTGGTGTGCTCGGTGCAGCATGGGCAAGTGTTCCAGTCATTGCACCTGGAGTCGGTGGCATCGTGGTACATAGCCTTGGCTGGCGACCGATGTTCTGGATTCTGGCCGGTTTCATGGCGGGGTTGTTGGCCCTGTTTTGGTGGACGCTTCCGGAGACACTTCCGCCTGAGCGTCGCCAGCCACTAAAAATTAAAAGTGTTCTGAAATCATGTGGAGCAACGCTAGCAAATAAGTCTTATCTCACACTGTGCTGTGTATTCATGTTCGGAGCATCGATTCAGTTTGTCTTCGTTGCGGCAGCACCTTTTCTTTACCAAGAGGAGATGGAATTCACAGCTCGAACATATGGTTTTATTGCACTGGCCATTGGCTTTGGGAATCTGATTGGCAATGGTGCAGTTGGACTACTGGCGAAGGTCATATCCCCACTGGGATTGATTATCATTGGTTTATGTTTAATCTGGTGCGGTACAGTCGGTCTCCTCATTTCGGGGCTCGTGGCACCATTGAATGCTTTGGTTATATCAATCACCCTTGGTGTGACGCTCATCGGATCGGCCATGACCTGCCCCGCAAGTGTTGCGCTTGCGGTGAGTTTGTTCCCAGAACGTGTTGGAATCGCTAGCGCTCTCGTGAGTACGGTGGGATTTGTTGGCGTGGGTATCGCGGTGGCAGTGGGGGGGATGCTCACCATGACAACGCAGCTACCGATGGCCTTGGTCTTTCTTGTGCTGGTCAGCTTGGAGACGGTGGCATTCTTGCTGGCTAGATGGGCTTTGAGGCGGGAGATGCCAGCAACTTCATGATCTGCCACCCCTCCGTGCAGGAACCGATTAGCATGCTTCAATGACCAGCCTCAGAGACAATATGAAAACAAGGCCTGAGATCATGGAATGTGCAGAGCAGACGCTGCAAGAGCGTGTCAGAACCAGTCGACTGCTGGGGTCTGATCCATCATTGGTTCTCCATGGTGGAGGAAATACTTCCGCGAAGGGGCGTATTGTTGATGTCAGCGGGCAGACAATCGATGTCATCTGGGTCAAAGGCTCGGGCTGGGATCTTGCAACAATCGAAGAGGCGGGGTTTCCTGCCCTGGATCTTGAGCAATTACGCAAGCTGCGAACATTAGATGATCTTTCTGATGAAGAGATGGTGCGATGTGTCAGGCGTTGCATGATTGATCCGAGTGGTCCCTCACCATCAATCGAGACGCTGTTGCATGCATTTTTGCCACATCGATTTATCGATCATAGCCACGCTGATGCAATCTTAGCGATTTCAAACCGAGTTAATGGACACGAGTTGTGTCAGGAGATATTCGGTAATCGTGTCGTGGCACTGCCTTTCATTATGCCGGGCTTCCCTTTATCGAAAGCAGTGGCTGATGCGGTCGATGAGAATCCCGATGTCGAGGGCGTGTTCCTTCACAAACATGGGCTCTTTACGTTTGCAGAAACTGGAGAAGAGTCGCTCCACCGGCATCTTGAGCTTGTGAATCTAGCTGGCTCTTACTTTAAGAATGACTACCGAAAGGTAATGGAGGCGGTGGTTGAACCAACAAGATCACCATCAAGCATTCTTCCAGCCTTGCGAGGGCGACTGGGTGGAAAGCATATGCTTGTCCTCGAAACGCGACAATGGCCTTGGCTTGTTGCTGCTTTAGCACGTTCTGATGCAGAAGAGTTACTGATAAGCCCACCATTAACGCCAGATCACACGATCAGAACGAAAAGTTTACCGTGTTGGTTTGATCCTGATAAACAATCAATCGGTGATGTTATTGATCGTTATGTCCAGACGTATGAGGACTACTACAAACGAGGATGTGCAGCGCGCGGCGCACGAACAGCCCTTGATCCGAGTCCAAGGGTGATCCTGGTTCCAGGTCTGGGACTGGTCGCTGCGGGAACTACAAAAAAAGCAGCTCGGATAGCAGGTGACATTGGGGAGCACACGGTCTTAACAAAAGTGGCCGGTGCCAATCTGGGCACCTACCAGGGTTTGCCTGATCTGGATCTCTTTGACATGGAGTACTGGACGCTTGAACAGGCAAAGCTAGCAAAGCAAGCCCGCAAACCACTTGAAGGCCAAGTGGCAGTATTAACTGGTGGGGCCGGTGCTATTGGTGAGGGGATTGCCAAAGTACTCACGGACGCTGGCGCTTCTGTTGTTTTGCTGGACATACGAAAGCATGAGGCCGAGATCGTTGCAGATCGCCTTGGTGTTGAGGGCGTTCTTGCGGTCGAAGCCGATGTCACAGATGAAAGCTCACTTAAGAAAGCCGTCGAACAAATTTGCCTTCAATTCGGTGGATTTGACATCTTGATACCGAATGCCGGAATTGCCCATTCGGCGCCGATTGACGAGCACGACGTTGGTGCCTTTCGCCGTGTCGTAGAGATCAATCAGATTGGCGTATTTCTGACACTGAAAGTGGGCATACCGATTTTGAAAAATCAAGGTCGTGGCGGATCGATTGTTATCGTTTCATCAAAAAATGTGTTAGCACCAGGCGCCGCCTTTTCATCCTATAGCGCCAGTAAAGCCGGAGCGCAACAATTGGGCAAAGTTGCTGCAATGGAACTTGCTGATGACAAGATTCATGTGAACATGGTCTGCCCAGACGCGGTGTTCGGTCATCACGACAACCCGTCTGGTCTGTGGAATGAAGTGGGACCTCAGCGTGCAGCATCAAGAGGCTTGAAAGTAGACGAGCTCGAAGAATTTTATCGTCATCGCAACTTATTGAAAACGACGATCTCTGCAGAAGATGTTGGTCGTGCGGTGCTGTTCTTTGCGTCCAGATCGACACCCACAACAGGTGCCTTACTTCCAGTCGATGGTGGTGTACCTGCTGGATTTCCTCGTTAGGTTCAGAAGGGATATACGTGATGATTACGGTCAGGCTCAATCGAGAAGAGATTATGGCTCGACTTCGCAAGAAAGTTGAGAGTCGCATACCCATTCTCATATCGAGCGCTGGTAGCGGTTTGGTAGCCAAGTTACTTGAAAAGGCTGGCGCGGACTGTATCAACACTTTTTCTGGTGCAAGGCTTCGAGCCAATGGCATGGGTACCATGTCTATGATGTGGCCAATACTGGACGCAAATCAGCAGACACTTGATTACACCAGAGAAGACATTATGCCAGCGATGGCTGGTGATGCGTTTGTATGTGCTTGCCTTAATGCCAACGATCCACTGAAGGACATGCGCATGGTACTGAGTCAGTGCCAGGACATGGGCGTCATGAGTGTTTCCAATATTGGGCCATCCATAAGCTATGTCGATAAAGACTCTAACCTATACAAGGTGCTACACAAATCTGGAATCACGTTTCAGAACGAGATCGACATGCTGAAGCTGGCACGTGAGATGCAGATGGTCACCATTGGACTAGCATTTGACTTAGAAGACAGTATGGCAATGGTCGAGCAAGTGCGACCAGATATTTTCTGCTTCCATGCCGGTACGACCAAAGGCGGGTTAGTTGGGTATGACTCTGGCGAGTCTATTGTTGAAACTGCCAAGCGAACTGATGATGCTT
>CALCOW010000283.1 GCA_937899935.1 uncultured Phycisphaerae bacterium | reverse complement strand
ATTGGCCTTGAACAGTTTGGGCTATCAGGTCAATTTCTATGAAAACGATCAAGCCACTCCCTTAAGTTGGCAAAGAAGACTTCGAGGTGGCCTGACCACCGACATGCTCTTTATGAATTCTCGCGGCGGCGCCGATGAGTTTGGACTGGTGCGCGGCAACGTTCCTGCTGTTGATGTGCCTGTGCTCAATACTCCAGTCGCGATCCAGTTCATCCATAGTTACTCGATGCGAGCACCCGCAGACCGGAGTACCGTTGCTGGCGCATGGCTTTCGCACGGCGCGTATGCTTATATTGGCTCAATGGCAGAGCCTTACTTGGCTGCGTTCGTTCCAACACTTCAAGTGACCGAGCGACTCGTGAACTTCGTGCCATTTATCATCAGTTGTAGATGGTGGATTGAAAATAGTCCTTTTGCGAGACCTTGGCGCGTCAGCACTTTCGGCGATCCTTTGATGCTTGCGCCAGCGCCCAGTCGATTTGAAATCAAACGCATAACGCCTCCGTTAGATAATCAGGTTGATTTGCGATCACAAGCTGCAAATCTGATGAAAATTGCCGTTGACAGCAATGATCTTGCCACTTACACCAAGGCCATTGAGCAACTCGTACTCATCGGTGAAGATCAGCTAGCGATTGACTTCTGGCAGATTGCCAGACAGCACGGTGCAGAAAGTGCTGGATCAACAACCATTCTTGGACCACTGTTCCGTGAGCGGCAGCGCCGCCAATTTTTGGTCGCTTGGTTGGCTGCATCAAACCCCGACGCTCTTGATCGCGACATGCTATGGCATTTGTATGGCAGTGAACTCACGTTTGAAACAGATCCGAAGATTATTGACGCGCTTGCCAAGAACCTTCGAAGACGAAGCCGTGGCATCGATCTCACACGCGTAGCTCCTTACTTGGCAAGAGCCCAGAGCAAACAAGTTGTTCGTGATCTTGCTAGCGCCGCTATGAAAAATACGAAAAACAAGCGAGCGACAGAGCGTTATGAGAAGCTTCTCAAAGAGTACTAGGTAGCCGCTGCCGGGGAACTCTCCCCAGGCTTGGCTTCACCTGAGGCTGCGTCAACCGGTTCATCAATGTTCTTCAAGAAGATGTCTGCGAGCGCCTCATAGATCGCCGTACGACAAACTAAATGCGATGCTTCATAGGCAAGTACAGCAGTGACCCCTAAGGCGATGGTCATGTACCGTCCATCAGTCATTTCAACCAAAATCACAAAGCAAGTAATCGGACTCTGCACAACACCTGTGAAATACGCCACCATGAACATCATGACGACGGCTTTCATAGAAATGCCATCAAAGAGTGTGCTGAAGAGCGGGTGAGCAATCTGGCCGATACCCGCACCTACCGAAAGGCTTGGATCAAAGAGTCCACCAGGGATACCACTGATCAGACAAAAGAAGTTAGCCGCCGCTTTGGTAATTGGATAATGCCAAGGAAAAGTGGTTTCGGTCAGCCATGGAAAATCTGGACTGGTCTCCTGCATCAGGATGGCCTGGGCTTCTGGAAAACCGCTGCCATAAGTGAGCCCGCCGGAAAGGAGCGCTAAGCCACCGAGGCAAGCGCCGAGAAAGCCTGCCGTGAGATAAGGATGTTTCTTAACGTTCTGAGTCACCACTGGCGTGAAGTGAACCACCATCCAAGCGAAACACCCCCCCAGGAGGCCACCAACAATGCCGATGACCGGCACTGAGATCCACTGCATGACGCCATCTAAGGCAACGTTGCCTCCTTTATTCACGTTGCCATAGAACAGGTAATCACCGAGGAAAATAATCCCGACAAGGCAGGCAATGAGGACTGTTCGAATAATGGTGCCAGCATTGTTCTTTTCAAACCCGCGTCCAATCTCTTCAAACGCAAAGACAATACCCGCAACGGGGGCGTTGAAGGCTGCGGCAATACCAGCGCCACCACCGCCAAGAATCAGCCCACGCCGAACCAGATTCTGCTGGAAGCGCGTGACCTTCGTGATCAAATACATACAACAGGCACCAACATGGACCGAAGGGCCCTCCCGGCCAATCGTCATACCTGTAAAGAGGCCTATGGTAAGTAAGATCATCTTGCCAATAGCAATGCGCAGTGAAAGCATTCTCTTTCGAATTGGGCCCTCAGGTGTCTTGAGCGCTGCAATTGCCTGTGGGATACCAGTGCCTTCTGTTCCCTTGAAATACACATCGCGCAAACGGCAAATGACAATCATGCCAACAATGACCAATACGATTGGAATAATGGTGCCGAGCGCGCCAGGCATCGTCCATGTCCAATCATTCTCAATACCGAACCATTCGAAAAACATGCCGACTGGGGCATCGCCACTCATCACTTCAAAGAAGAGCCGACCAACGGCTTCGACTCGATTGAAATAAAGCGCTGCGAAGCCGGTGACAATCGCCGCCAGACCAAACAGGCTATAACGGAACCAAGCGTGTTTCGAGAAGATCTCTTGTCGCCAGGGATGACGTTCGACTTCCGCCTCGAGGTTGAATTTGTTTGGATCCTGCGGGTCTGTCACAGCGCTTCCTCGGAACTTCCTAACTGAATCAGGTCTTGATTGACCCACGAATGCTGGTAGTTATAGCACGAGGCGGCAAAAAGGCTGAAATAGGGCCCCAATCAACGAACGTCCAATTGTGACATTGCTGTGACATACCACCACCAAAACTGCACGTAATGCCTTGTAGAACGGGTTCATAGCTTTCCGAGCTCGGCTCAACTACCACACGTTACATACGCGTTACCAATCAGCGACTCCCTCAGACGTATTCTCTAGTGATGGCGAGAACAACGTTCTCCAATAAACACCAGACTTCTGCATGAGGATCATGAATTATGTCGCTGATGGCCTGCCTTAATGTTCGGTTTCCACGCACCGTCCGCCGTGCCGCAATAGCGACGATTACCTCGTCTCTCTTGCTGGCACCGGCGGTTGTGGCGCAGCAAGTTACAAACAATATCAACATCATCATTCCGCAAGTGCGCCCGTGGGCAATGCCAGTGACCACACCGATACGACCGCTTCCACCGACCGCCACCCAGGTTCGTCCAAACCGTGAAGCGTCAGTGCTCATCGAATCTGTTGATGCTGATGTCAACATTAATGGCCAGATTGCGACCACCCGCATTGGACTCAATCTTCAGAATCAATCTAGTCAAGACCAAGAAGCACAACTCTTACTACCGGTTCCCGAGGGCGCTGTTGTCACAGAGTTTGCACTTGAGGGCACCTCTTTATCAGCGCAAGCCAACTTACTACCCCGCGATGAAGCCCGCCGTATCTACGACGATATTGTCAGCAATCTTCGTGACCCAGCATTATTGGAATTTGCTGGCTACAACCTGGTGCGTTCCAGTGTGTTTCCGGTACCCGCGCAAGGAAAACAGACCATCGTTCTGACCTACGAACAGATTCTCCAGGGTGACGGCAATCGAATTGACTATGTCATTCCTCGTAGTGAATCACTGAGGCAGCATGCCCCTTGGAATATTAGGGTACAGATACTTGATGAAACACCAATCTCTATGGTGTATTCACCCAGTCACGACCTCATTACTAAGCACAAAGATCGCTCGGGCTTTCATGGTGAAATTTCTGCGCAAGCCCGTACCGAACCCGGGAGCTTCCGCCTCTCGTACCTCCGCGACAATGATGCTATGAACGCTTCAGTGATCGCCTACCCAGACGAAGCTTCTGGCCAAGGTGGTCATTTCCTATTTATGTTAGGCATGCCTTCAGTTGATGCTGCCTCCAAAGCAGCCATACGGCGCGAGGTGACGATCGTACTTGACCGCTCGGGGTCAATGGCGGGCACCAAATTACAGCAAGCTCGCCTGGCTGCACTTCAAGTCATCTCAGCCTTGGAAGATGGCGAAGCCTTTAACATCATTGACTACTCAACTGGCGTTGATCACTTCGCCGTGCAACCAGTCATCAAAACCAATGAAACTGTCCAGCAAGCTGAAGCATATCTTTCTGGTATCCGCCCAATTGGCGGCACCAATATTGATGGTGCTCTAAGGGCCGCACTCAAACAGCCGCCGATGGAAGCCTATCTTCCCATGGTCCTGTTCTTAACCGACGGCCTACCGACTGTTGGCGAAACCAGTGAAGTGGCGATTCGCGAGGCTGTCGAGAAACATAACACCCACAACAGGCGCGTCTTCACATTCGGTGTTGGCAACGACGTCAATACACCGCTACTCGATCGTATTGCAGAAGCGAGTCGCGGGACGAGCACCTTTGTACTTCCTGATGAAGATGTTGAACTCAAAGTCGCTCGCACCTTCCGCCAGCTATCTGGACCAGTGTTTGCGAACGTCACTTTGTTGACCCGGGATACCGCAGGAAATCAATCAACACGCCTGGTGCGTGAAATGGCTCCAACACACATACCTGATGTTTTTGAGGGCGGTCATTTGGTACTGCTCGGCCGTTATATTGACAATCAACCAGTGACCTTTGAAGTCAGCGGCACGTCAGCGGTGGGACCAAAGAGCTATGTCTTTACCTTCGATCCATCCGAGGCCTCTACTGATCATGCGTACGTTGCTCGGCTCTGGGCGAGTCGTCAGATCGCATATTTGATTGACCAAATTCGCCAAGCAGGCGCCGCCGAAGCCTCAAATCCATTGAATGCTGCAAACACGATGCAGGACCCAAAGATGGTTGAACTTGCCGAAGAGATCATGCGCCTCTCGACGACGTACGGGATCCTAACTGAGTACACCTCATTCCTTGCAACTGATGGCAGCGAACTACCAAATACACCCAACCGGTGGGCGGCTGCTGTTGGTGGATGCATTACAGAGCTGGAAGATCGTGCGATCAGCACCCGCAGTGGTGCGGGCGCTGTCAGCCAGAGCCTCAATCTGTACGCCTTCAAGAACAATGAGCGACTTGGCTACAAGAACCGATTCCTCGATGCTGAACAAAGAGATGTTTCCTTCGAGACGGTGCAACAGATCTGTGACCACACCTTTTTCTATCGCGAGGGCGCCTGGTTTGATGCCAAGCTCATCGATGATCAAGTCTCGAGTGAACCAGATGTCGTGATCGCCTTTGGATCACCTGAACACCTGAAACTTGTACGTGAACTGGTCAAAGAAAAACGTCAAGGCATTCTTTCATTGGACGGTCCAATTGTGCTCCGTCGCAACGGCCAGACATACCTCATCAAGGCAGCAGATGACTGCTGATAAAGCACCTACTTCTTATACAACCCACCAAATGATCACGAGCGAGACGCTCAACAACAATATGGAGTTCACAAAATGAATCGCACCCCAGTTATTGTCACAGGACTATTGACGACAAGTCTGCTCGCGTTCACGCCACTTGCTACGGCACAAGAATCGGCAACAACCCCACCCAATACCACCGTGACCACGGTGACTAATGAAGTTCAAGTGCCTGCCGATCAACCCACCATTGATCTGGTGATCTGCCTGGACACAAGCAACTCAATGGATGGCTTGATTAATGCCGCTCGCACAAAGATCTGGCAGATTGTCAATGACCTTGCCCTTGCTGAACCAACACCACGATTGCGCATTGCACTTCTGGACTACGGAAATGATTCGCTTGATCCTGAAACAGGTTGGGTTCGTATTGACTCACCTTTCACAGAAGACCTTGATCTCATCTCACAACAATTGTTTGGGCTCACCACGGACGGTGGTACCGAGTACGTTGGTCGTGTTTTGCAACGATCACTTGAAAACCTTGACTGGACTGAGTCGGATAAGAATCTGAAATTGATTGTGGTTTCAGGAAATGAAAGCGCGAATCAAGATCCTGATTACAACTTCCAAGAGGTTTGTCGCGCACTTATTGCAAAAGGGATCATGGTCAATTCAATTTACTGTGGTGGCGTGGCAGATGACGATGCACCTGGGTGGACGCAAATCGCCAAACTCACCGATGGTCAGTTTGCCTCGATCGATCCGAACTATGAGTCCGTGGCCATTGCGACTCCCTTTGATGAACAAATGACCGATTTGAGCGGCCAACTGAATACCACCTACATCCCATTGGGTGTGGAAGGACAGGCGAGTTGGGCAAATCAAGCTCAACAAGATGAGAACGCATATGGCGCCAGCATTGGAGGTGGAGCATCACGTGCCAGAACCAAAGGTAGCAGTTTGTACTACTGCGGTTGGGACTTGTGCGATGCGATTGACCGAAAAGAAGTTGATCTTGAGACTATTGATGTCGCTACGCTTCCTGAAGAAATGAGGACGATGACGAAGCCAGAACGCCTTGCCTATGTTGAAACCAAAAGAACAGAGCGCAAGAAGATTCAAGATCAGATTCAAGACCTGGACGTGAAACGGGAGGCCTTCATTACCGAAGCACGTAAGGACCACGCTGAGAACGAAGACCAGGCATTCGATGTCGCCGTTCGAAAAGCGATTCGCACGCAAGCAGAAAACAAGGGTTTCAGCTTCCCCAATCAAACGGTCGTCAATGACGAGACAAGTGTAGAAGCCACTGAAGAGACCAAGGAAAGTACTGATACTTCCTCATAACGCGCTCTTTCTTCTCTCTCTCGGGCTGCCGCGAGGATTCCCCAACCCTCGCGGCAGCCTTTTTCTTATCATCCAGGCAAGAACCTTCTTTTTGGACGCACGGAAAATGAAGAAACCAAACATTCTGGTGGTCGAAGACGATGGACCCATCCGCCAAGGTTTGGTCGATGCTTTGGAAAGTGGCGGCTATAACGTCATATCAACAGGCAATGGAAAGGATGGTTTGGTGTTAGCCCTTGAATCAGATCTTGATTTGGTGCTGCTTGATGTCATGCTGCCTGGGATGAATGGTTTTGATGTTCTTCGGCATCTGCGACGCGCCTCACCAACACTGCCTGTGATCATGGTGACTGCCAGAGGCGCTGAGAATGACCGTGTCGAAGGATTGTCCCAGGGTGCCGATGATTATGTTCTAAAACCTTTCAGCGCCCGTGAACTTCTTGCTCGGGTGGAGGCCGTTCTCCGTCGTTCACCGGCACGACCAATTGATGTGCGCCGGATCAAAATTCCGGGAGCCATACTTGATCTGGAATTAAGAGAAGTTATTGCTGATGATGATCCATCGCCAAAGTCACTCTCCGAACGAGAGGTCGGTATTCTTCGTTACCTGGCGAAAAACAAGAGTCGTGTCGTTCAGCGAGAAGAGCTTTTGCAAAATGTATGGGGACTCGATCCACGTGGTGTGCATACACGAACCATCGATATGCACATTGCTCGACTGCGAGAAAAGTTGCCCTCTGGTGACGATATTGTTCGAACCGTGCGAGGCAAAGGCTACACCCTTGGGGACACCGTCGAGGTTGCCGCCTCATGAATCGGCACTGGAAACTCTGGCTGGTCTTTAGTGGAGTGGCATTCCTCGGTCTCGCGGCACTGATCGTACTTTCCGTTGTTGTCATTTCGGTAAGCCAGAGCGCCGCAAGTGATCGCGCCGATGCCCAACACGGTGACCAACGTCGACTCGCTATTTCGAATATGGAGGCGTGGCTCTTGCCATTACTCTCGCGCGAAGCTGATCGTGAGCCGCAGCAATATCAACCTTTCTATCGATTAGGCACCGCATTCAATGAGAAATTGCTGAACCCGATTTCCCTTGAACAACTCGTTGTTCCATCTCCTTTGCTGGTATCAAGTGATAACTTCGTGCTTGTGCATTTTGAAATCGACCAAAATGGACTCCTCTCTTCGCCAGAAGTACCAACACGCCCAAGCTACGTAGATTTAGCTGAAGCCGCTGGAGTCACGCAAAGTCAAATCAAGAAAGCAACCAACGACCTCAAACGGGTCGAGGAGATACTCCGTCCATTAAGCAATAAGCAATCACTGCTCGCTCGCGTCACAGAAATGGAGCATTTCTACACCATCGGCCGTCAACGCAGTCAGGACATTGCGGCCCAACAGCAACTTGATATCGAACTCGAAGATTACCAAGAGGCGGGCATGCCAGATGTTGACGAGGCGACGGTGGGCCAGCTTCCTTATGGATCAACAGACTGGTCGGCAGGGCAACTTAACAGAGCCGCCGTTGCGCAGTCCGCTGATCGTGGTGGAAACCTCCGCTCTGGTGGAATTGGTGCCGGCGCCGGTGGCGGAGCTGGTGGCGGCGGTTCAGGAAAAATTTGGTTTGGGTCAGACCATCAAGCCACCGTTGGCGGACTGGTGCCGCTTTGGCAACAAGACGCCACTGGAACCTTAGCGCTGCTTTATGTTCGCCGTTACAGCACGATGGCAGGAGAAGAAGGTCTACAAGGCTTATTGGTTGATTGGCCCTTACTGCAAGCCGAGCTTCTCAAGCAAATAGTGACACCACTGAAAGGTGCCCGCCTGGAACCGTGGCGGGGTCAACCCAATGCCGCACTCACTGACACCGGGTTCATTCAAGCAGGGCTCCCTTCAATCATGGCCGAGCTGGTCGATGATGGACCACTCAGTAGTCTGGTCGTTGGTAGAAACACCACCAGTATCATTCTGGTCTTTTGTTGGATTGCCGCAGTCATTGCCTTTGTTGCCGTAGGGATCATGCTGCGCAACACCGTTCTTTATGGGGAACGGCGGAGCCGCTTTGCTTCAGCAGTCACCCATGAACTTCGAACACCACTGACGACGTTTCGAATGTATTCAGAAATGCTCGCTGATGGTGTGATTACTGAAGATGTTAAACGGCAACAGTATCTTGAGACGTTAAGAAGTGAATCCGATCGCCTCTCGGGTCTGGTTGAGAATGTCTTAGCCTATGCTCGTCTTGAAGAAGGGCGGCATCGCGCTGCTGCTCGTCGGGTAGAATTTGGCCAACTGATTGAATCGCTACGTACCTTCCTTTCACGTCGTTGTGATGTAGAAGGGCGACCTTGTTCGATCGATAGTGAAGGCGCCCAAGACAGAACCCTGTCTATTGACGTCGAGTCGGTTGAACAAGTGCTGTTTAATCTTGTTGATAATGCCTGTAAATACGGCGTCAACCCAGAACAACCTGAAATTGAAGTTCATGCCATTCTGGACGAGAGCACCCTGTGCTTTCAGGTGCGCGACTATGGACCAGGTATCGCGCCAACGCAGGCCAGGGCGATCTTCAAGGCCTTTAACCGTGGCGCCAGGGCAAGTGATCCAGCCCCTGGTATCGGCCTTGGCCTCGCATTAGCCCGCCAGATGGCCGCGTTCATGAACGGCTCTCTGACCTTGCGAGATGATATTGATGTTGGTGCTATGTTCGTACTGACCATCCCGATTCACCACGAATCCTGAAAAGCGTCCGTTGCGGATGCTACCGCTCAAGGAGTGAGCGGCCGGTCATCGCTTTGGGTGATTTCATGCCCAGCATGGAAAGCACGGTGGGCGCCACATCTGCTAATCGCCCGTCCTCGCGCAGCTTCATACCTTTGTAGGCCTCACCAACAACATAAAGCGGCACCTCATAGGTCGTGTGTTTCGTATGAGGCGAAACACCATCTTCCATCTTCATTTGTTCAGCGTTGCCGTGATCGGCCGTGACAATCAATGATCCATGACGCTTCAAGGTTGCTTCGATCAAATCGCCAACGCATTCATCGACGACCTCGATCGCTTTGATCGCTGCCTCGAGATTGCCGGTGTGTCCAACCATGTCTCCATTTGCAAAATTCACCACGATCAATGTTGGACAATCGTCACTGTTAATTTGCTCGAGCACTGCATCTCTTACCTCATAAGCCGACATTTCCGGCTTTTGGTCGTAGGTAGAAACATCTTTTGGACTTTGAGCGAGATACCGGCTTTCCCCGGCATAAGGCTCTTCTTGATAGTCGTTGAAAAAGAAGGTGACATGCGGGAACTTCTCGGTCTCTGCGCAGCGAAACTGTTTCAAACCCGAATCTGAAATCACCTGACCGAGAATATCTGGCATGGTTTCTGGTTTGTTAAATGCAATGACCACCGGAAGACCTGACTCATAGCCAGTCATGGTGCAAAAGAAGAGGTCTCTGACCAAGCCGCCGCGATCAAACCCGCCATTGGGCTCCTTTGTGAAACGAGCCTCGTCATAGGTGAATGCTTTGGTTAACTCGCGCGGCCGATCACCTCGGTAGTTGAAAAATATCACTGCATCACCATTGGCAATCAAGCCAATCGGCTTACCGGAATCATCAACCATCTGGGTGGGTACCACAAACTCATCACCTTTACGGTTGCTATCGGTTGGGTTTTCGTAATACCAATTGATCGCCTCGGTTGCTTTTGTCTCTTGGCGAATCTCAGGAACCTGATCCAGATTCCTAGCCGCCACTTTGTGACCAGTCAATGCTTGGTATGCCCTTGCTTCTCGCTCCCACCGATTGTCGCGGTCCATTGCATAAAAACGGCCAACAACCGTGCCAATTCGACCCACCTTTGCTTCAGCAAGTCGATTTTCCACCGCCTCAATAAAGCCGTGACCAGAAGTCGGGCTGACATCCCGACCATCGGTGATTGCGTGAACCACCAGGCGATCTGATTCAAGCTTCTGCGCCGCAGCAAGATCAATCAACGCAAAAAGATGATTAATGTGACTGTGTACACCGCCATCACTGACCAGTCCGATCAAATGCAGTCGACCGGATGTCTTCGCCACATGATCAAACGCCTCGAGGAAGGCATCCGTCTGGGCAAAGCTGCCGTCTTCAACGGCTTTGTTCAGGCGCATCAACTCCTGTGACACGATACGACCAGCTCCGATATTCTGGTGGCCCACTTCGGAGTTGCCCATGGTCCCAGGCGGAAGACCCACATCCTGACAGCAGGTGTGGATCAAGACTCGTGGCCAAGTTTGATCGAGTTGATCTGCAACCGGAGTCTCGGCCAGGTGAACCGCATTAAATTCATCTTGTTCGGGATGCGGGTTCTGGCCCCAGCCATCCCGCACAATCAAGACCAGTGGTGTATTGCTCAGTGACATGCCGGTAGGGTAGCGGAAGGTTCAGAAGCGTGTGATTTCGGCTGATGGCAACAGTAAATCAGCAAACAATCACAAATCACAGGGCCTACTGGCGATGTTCCTCCACAAATCCTGCACGATCGACTCGTCTGACTTTGCCGGGCGTCCAGTAGCGGGGTATGCTCACAAACATGCAGGATGCAACTGATACCACAATGGAAACGTCAGCGACCAACTCGCTGCGTGAACGTTACGAAAAAGTCAAAGCAAAAGTGGCTGCCGCCGCCGAACGCAGTGGGCGATCAGCCAACTCAATTATGCTGGTGGCTGTGACAAAGTATGCCTCAATGGACCAGGTGCGTGAATTGGTCAAGTTGGGACATGCTGACCTTGCTGAAAGTCAGGTTCAAAATCTGATGCAGCGAGCCGCTCAACTCGATGAGTTTGTGCAACGACATCGGGAACTGGGGCAATCCGGGGCTACCACCTTGCCTGAGCAAGTGAGATGGCACATGATTGGTCATCTCCAACGAAATAAAGTACGCAAAGCGATTGGCGTGATTCGCCTCGTACATAGCCTTGACTCACTGCGCTTGGCAGAGGAGTTACAGGCGATTGCGGGACGCATCGAGGGTGAAGATCCGGTTGAGCTACTGATCCAAGTGAACATCTCTGGAGAGAAGTCCAAATACGGCGTAGCACCCGCGGCTGCTCGTCATCTCGTTGAACAGATTGACACCATGCTTGCTTTAAGACCACGTGGCCTCATGTGCATGGCGCCGCTTACTGAAGATCCTGAAGAGGTCCGGCCAGTCTTCTCAAGATGCCAGGAATTGTTTGACGACATTCGGCGCGCTGGCGTCGGTGGAGAAAAGTTCAATATTCTCTCAATGGGAATGACCAACGACTATGAAGTTGCCATTGAATGTGGCGCCAACCTAGTCAGAGTCGGTTCAGCTATCTTCAAGGAAGATGGCGAAACCTATGGCCCGCAGAATTCGAAGTCATGATCGGGTGAGAGCTACTTGTTTACGCTGAATCCCGATTGAGGCCGAGAGATACTTGGCAGACCAGTTGCTCAAGCGAGAGCGTGAGATCAACATCAACGATCGAACAGCCATCTGCGTTCAAGCGAATGGGTGCAAAGTTCAGTATCCCACGCACCCCGGAACGAACCAATCGATCTGTCACTTGCTGGGCAGCATCGGCTGGGGTGGCAACGATACCAACCTGTATTCCTCGTTCAGCGACCAGAGATTCTAAGTCTTGCAGAGGGCGGACACGGTGGCCAGCAACGGTGGTACCAACGACTTTCGGATCTGCATCGAAGACCGCCGCAACATCAAAGCCCTTGTCTCCAAAACGCCCATAACCCATCAGTGCCCGACCCAGTTTGCCCGCACCGACAACGGCCACTCGCCACGCACGATCCGTCCCCAGGATTTGTCGAAGCCCATGCGCTAGTTCATTGGCCTTGTAGCCAATCCCTGGATGGCCCGTTTGGCCAACAAAGGCAAGATCTTTGCGCACTTGCGCGTCAGTGATACCTAAGGCTCGACCCAATTGCTGGCTGCTTACGGTCTGGCCGTCTTCACTGAAACGCGCCTCTAGCTCACGCAAATAAAGGCTCAATCGTTTAACGGTGGGGGCTGGTATCGATGACTTAGAAGACAAAAGGTTTTTCCCGTATTTGACGGCGTGATTCTACCACTTTGAAGAGGTGGGGTACTCGGTGCCCGTGCTACGATAGTGATATGCATGTGAACGACGTCTTCAAGCGTGATTCCATGACCTTCTCGTTCGAGTTTTTCCCACCAAACTCAGAGCAGGCTGCGATCGCCTTGCTCGAACGAATTCATGAGCTTGAACAACTAGGACCATCCTTTGTCTCAGTGACCTACGGTGCCGGTGGCTCAACGCGTGATCGCACCCATGACCTCGTACTCGAAATTAAACGGAAGACCTCATTAGAACCAGTGCCTCATCTCACCTGTATTGGCCAGAGCAGTGATGACATGAGCCAGATATTGCATCGCTATGCCGAGGAGGGTGTCGGGAATATCCTGGCATTACGCGGTGA
>CALCOW010000282.1 GCA_937899935.1 uncultured Phycisphaerae bacterium | reverse complement strand
CGGTGACAATGACATCGAAACTGCCGTGGATGAGCTCTTCGGTCGCCGCTGCTGTCCCGTTCACGATGGTGCAAACATGACCAGGGCGGTGCAGTGCTTCGGCCATGACTTCGGCATGTTCCACCTCATCATCCACAATCAACACCTGGACACTGAGTACTGGATTGGGCTGCTGTTCATTCATATGACTGCCATTGTAGTCAAGCACCTGCGAGGCGGAAGGCCGTGACGAGCCCTGGGGGCTAACACCCTTTCTGCATGCGATTGATCCCACTGAGTCGATAGAATGCTTTATATGCCCCCTACCGCGCGTCACACCATAAAGCCAAGGACTGCCGCGGCTTCTAATCAGCGAAAAGCCGAATCATTTCAGTGCCGCCGCCTTCATTTTGTGGGCATCGGTGGCTGTGGCATGAGTGGACTGGCACGCTTGCTTGCCCAACTGGGGGCTGATTGCTCTGGCTCAGACCAGACAACCTCACCAACAACGGCCGCCTTGGAAGACCATGGAATCGCGATATCACTCGATGATGGGTCATCATCCTGTCTGACTAAACCCATAACCAATGTGGATGAGGTAATTATCTCAGCGGCAATCCCGGATAACCATCCAAGCGTACAAGCCGCGAAAGAGCAAGGGATTGCTGTCACAACCTACGCCGAAATGCTTGGCCGCGTACAGATGGGTCGGCTTGGTGTCTCAATTGCTGGCACGCATGGCAAAAGTACCACGACCGCGATGCTCTGCCACATTCTCTTAGATTGCAATTTAGATCCGAGTTTCATTATTGGAGCCACTTGCCCGCAGACCGGTGGTGGCAGTCGCGTCAGCCATTCAAGAAAAGAACATGATGACATTTTAATCTGCGAAGCCTGTGAGTTTAATCGCTCGTTTCACGACCATCGCCCAACGATTGGTCTCATTAATAATCTAGAAGAAGACCACCTTGATATCTATGGATCGCTTGAAGCGATCGTGGAGGCATTCCGTGGTTTTGCCGAATTGCTACCGTCATCAGTCGACGGTGGCATGCTTCTGATTGCCCATGAGGATGCACATCGGAATGCGGTGACGCCTGGTCTATCTTGCACCGTTGAAACATTTGGCTTTAACCCAGAAGCAACTTACCAAGTCGTCTATGACACTTCGGTGCAACGAGTTGGCCTCTTGTCGAATGGCACTTGGATATGCCAATGGACCAACCAAATGCCAGGTGCACACAATGCTCTGAACGCGGCAGCGGCGGTTATTTTAGCTCACCGACTTGGAGCCGATTGGGAAGAAGCTGCGACCGCGATGAGTCAATTTGAAGGGCTTGATCGAAGAACAAATTTACTAGGAACTAGGCCTGTGCCAAATGGCCATGTGACGGTCTACGATGACTATGGCCACCATCCAACTGAAATCGAAAAAACACTCCGTGCGATTCGAAGTGTTCACGATCCCAGTCGACTCATATGTGTCTTCCAACCTCACCAGCATAGTAGAACTCGTTTTCTCTTAGAGCACTTCGCTCAGAGCTTCTCCTTGGCTGATGAAGTAATTGTGCCTGAAATCTACTTTGTACGTGATTCAGAGATAGAACGCCATAAAATCAGTGCTCGTGATCTGGTCGATCGCTTGAGAGACCGCGGGGTGAAAGCGCAGCATCTCTATCCCTTTGATGCAATTGTTGAGTATCTTACGACCACAACACACGCTGGTGAGTTGGTCGTCATCATGGGCGCTGGCCCAGTCGATCAAGTAGCTCACGATTTTCTGAAGGCCCCATGAATTGATCGAACCGGGTGTTTCCAATCTCTTTGGCGATCTTAATGTAGAGGCGATACCTGATGCCCACGTGGGCGCAATGACCTGGTATGGCATTGGCGGCCATGCAGATGTGCTGGTTTCTCCTCAGTCCATCGATGATCTACTCATGCTCTTTCGGAGATGCCGCCAAACAGAAACACCTATCCGAATCCTTGGTGCTGGCGCCAATCTACTGGTTTGTGATGAGGGCGTTGATGGTGTGGTTGTAAAACTTGATGCGCCGGCACTCAAACAAACCACCTTCAGCCCAGATCAAAACGAAACACTTTTATTGGCGATGGCTGGAGCCGATATGGCCAAGACACTCATGGACGCCGCTCGCCGGGGGCTCGATGGCTTGACCCAGATGGCTGGCATACCGGCCACCATTGGAGGCGCCGTGCGAATGAACGCGGGTGGCGCTTTCGGAACAGTTAGTGAGCATATTAAGCGAGTTGATTGTATTACAAATAATGGTGAGCTACGCACGTACGACCGTGAAGATATACAGTTCGGCTATCGCTACTGCAGCATTAAAGACCCGATCATTCTCGCCACCACGTTTTGCCTTCATGCAGCAGATCCAATTGAAATTCGTAAACGCGTTAAAGAAATATTTGCTTTTAAGAAGAGTACCCAACCACTGGCAGACCATTCGGCTGGATGTACTTTCAAGAATCCTATTGATCCGAAGACCAATCAGACAACCAGCGCCGGCCAACTTATTGACGAAGCTGGACTCAAAGGCATGCAAATTGGTGGCGCCATGATCAGTACTCAACATGCCAATTTTATTGTGACAAAACCTGAGGCCACTGCCACCGATGTTCGGCAACTCATCGACATCATGAAGAGTGAAGTGAAGGCCAAATTCGGCATCGTTCTTGAGCATGAAGTCAAACTTTGGTGTCGGGATGGCGGTGACCAATGATGAATGACTTAATGCACGTGCTCGTTCTGATGGGAGGACCAGATGCAGAACGTGCAGTAAGTATTCAATCAGGGCTCGCTATCGCTGAGGCTTTAAGCGCCCATTCAAACCTCAAAGTCACCCAGCAAGTCATTGACTTGGTGAATTTCGAGGAACTAAGCAAAATGCCCGGCGACGTTATTTTTCCTGCACTTCATGGACCGTGGGGCGAAGGCGGCGGTTTACAAGACCTGCTTGAGGAACTTGGTCGACCATACGTGGGCTCTGGACCACAGGCAGCACGTTTGGCTATGGACAAACTTGCTTCCAAAAAAACGGCGGCGGCGGCTGGATTCCAAACCCCTGCGGCAGTCTCTATTGGCACTGATGAGCAAGTCAATGTCGATGTACCGCTTGTTATCAAACCGGTCAGTGAAGGTTCGAGCATTGATGTTCTCATTTGTCATGATACTGATACCGTTCGTGACGCTGTCTTAAGCGTGCAGAACAAGAATCGTCCGTACATGGCAGAAAGTTATGTGCAAGGTCGTGAAATCACCGTTGGAATTGTCAACGGCCGAGTTCTCCCCCTCATTGAGATCATTCCGGTTGCCAATACCTATGACTATGACGCTAAGTATGTGCGTGATGACACCAACTATGTAATTGACCCTGATCTTCCAATTGAAGTGATGAGGGAATGCCGCCGCTGTGCAATGGAGGTATTCAATAGACTTGGATGTCGAGATCTTGCTCGCGTTGACTTTATGGTGGACCAGAAATGCGGCTGGTTTCTAGAGATCAATACGATGCCAGGTTTTACAGATCATTCCTTGGTTCCAAAGGCTGCAGCGGCCGCAGGCTCAACCATGAGTGACCTTTGTAAAGAACTTGTTGAGGCTGCGTGGACACGAGGTCAGCAAATTTCATCCAAACAAGGCCAAAGGGCTTGAAGAGCGAAATGACCGCCACGTCCATCCATCTGCATTGATCTTCCAAAAACAGGTGTCTCTCGACTCATAGACGACCTCTGCCCTGAATCTCAATGAGCCATGACCTTCACTGCCGATGAAAGGTCGTCCCAAACAGACCATGGCTCAAACACCATCCACATCCCGTTTCCGACTCACCGACCACCTGCCCTTGTGGACACGTTCTGGCTGGTTCGCCATGCTCCTATGGATTCTGGTTATTGCCTGCATCATTATCCTCATTCGCGTGAGCCTGCCGGCACTGACACAAAGAGCGGCCGCTGCTGCTGAAGCTGGACCTCTCACTATTCAATTCAAAAATGCACCAAGCTGGTACGGCGGCACCCTGGAAGAATACCTGACCGATGTCGTAACGGCCTGTGTTCAATCAGATGTACTTCGCCGTGACGGGCTCATTGACGCTCGAAATATGTTGATCGGCACCGGCTGCTTCACTGAAGTACGTCAGGTCCGCCGAACTCAAGCAAGTGTCGTTGAGATCGATGCCGTCTTTTTAGAACCGTACGCACTCATCGAAGATGCAGAAGGAACACATCTTGTTGATCCTTCAGGAGCGCTACTTCCCTCTTTCTATCAGCCAGGAAAAGGTTTGCACTTCATTGCAATCACGGGTGTGCTCTTCCCTCGACCTCAGGTCGTTGGTGATACGTGGGAAGGCTCTGATGTCATCGCAGCTATTGAGTTGGTGGGTCTGCTCGACCGAATGCCCTGGCGCAAGCAGATCGCAAGAATCGACATGACAGGTTTTGACCGTGGTCGGCCAATTGTCTTGATCTCGGATACAGGCACACGTATTGTGTGGGGTGCGCCAACAGGCAAAGAACGAGCACTGGAAGCCCTCTCCGAACGGAAACTCGCTTATCTAGAGCATCAATTTAAGCGAACTGGGCGGGTTGATGGAGGAGAAGGTGGCACACTGGACGTGACAAGCCCAAACGTGATGTTGCGCTACACTTCAGAATAGCCGCCAAAGACTACGCTTTGTGGCAGCCCAACTCTGAAAGGCATGACACGCTGATGCGCAAAGCTTCCTCACCTGTTGTTCCACGTGATATTGTTTTACTAGCCTGTGGCTGGATCATCGGATCGTGGCTGTTGACGATCGGCATACGAACGCCCTTACTACCCTCACCATCTGGCTATCAAACAAAATTGCAGCTCCTTCTCGTACTAATCGGTGTGGGCTTTTACATTGGGTGGCCGCTCCTGCGTCTCAGTCAGCGCCCACCACGCAAACTGATCTTAGATATGTGGCTCGATCTGCTCGTCTTGCTGGCACTTTGGCAAGCCGTCTTCTGGCCGCTGGATACCGTAAGCCATTGGCCATCTGGCTCTCTGATCACTCTCAACATACTCACATGCCTCTGGACGATTGCGATCGGTGGAATACTTGCTCTCACCCTGCCTCATCGCAGCCAACTCGTTCGATGCAGTAGCATGGCTCTTATTCTGATCATTACACTCCTACCTCTTGGAGTCGCATTGGTCATGGTGGCACAGGGAGTGGACCCCGCGATCTGGACATCCAGCAGCCCACTCGAACTGATTCGTCAGGTTACCTCGGCCGACTCACTGGCCTCAGCACCTCTGAGCCAGATCATTGTGCATGCTTGGATTTGGCTCATCGGAGTAAGTCTCGCCACTATTCTGATCTGGCTGGCGGTGCTCATGCGCCAAGGCATGCCCCAATCAGAGCCCACCACGAGGGTCAAACCGGCACCTGACCAATAGTCAGGAGCTGGTATCCGACAACCGCCTTCAACGAGCCGTAAGCCCCACTTTGGGGCCCAGATCCTCACTAAACCAAAAAATGTTATTCGAGTCTTGCGTCCTAACAGGACGTCCGGAGAGGTTGCATAACCCTCCCATAAGTCGCATTTACAACTCAAAAATAGGGTTCAGGCGAGAGTTCGGGGTCAATTTTGGCGATAGGACCAATGTGAGGCACTTTTTGAAGGTCAGGCACCAATTCAACACGATGGTGACCTGGAAATTATTACGGGGAACTTAGGCCTCCCATCGTGCGTATCTGCTTTGTGGTCAAGCACTTTGCTCACCAAGACGGAACATGCAGGGGTTCCTAGGACTATGAGATTACGAAAATACCTATTTTGTGGAATCGCTACCGGAACACTTTTGGCTGGGTCAGCCCAAGCAGATCTGGCTCATGTTGTCATTCCGGGTACCTCCTTTGATATGGCTGCGGCGCCAGTCGAGGGCCTTTTTGCAGATGGCTCGGCCACCTTCAGTGAATCAGATCTTCTGGTTCTCCATAACTTCGTCAATGGCAACGGCGTTGCCACGGAAGACAAGCTCACCTTCGTTCTCGTTGGAACCGGTGAAGGCCTTGCGTTCGTCAGCCTCTACGATAAACCCAGCACCGACTCGGGCGGCGAAAGCCTCATGGCGAGTCTTTCTTGGGCCACTGCCACGCTTCAGGGCTCACGCTACATTGGGACTGAAGCAATGGAACAGATCGGCGCTGGCGTTGCACTTGAAATCGTTGCGAACACCTGGCAATGGGATGTGAACTCTGAGGCAGAGGCCATGGCAGTGACCGACTTTCAGCCTGAGCAGTGGATCGGCAACATGATGGCTTGGGGTTCATCGAGTGAAGAGACACTCGCGGCTCCGCTACCAATGCAATTCATCTCCTGGACCGGCAGTGAATTAGTCGTGATGGCAGAGGATGAGGCCAGTATTTTGGGGCAGTATGCCTTTGGCTACATGATCTCCTACGTCATTCCAGCCCCTGGTGCGTTAGGCCTCTTGGTACTTGCCGGCCTCACACCTCGACGTCGTCGACGCGTCTAAATGACCGTTGGTCACCTGGTTCCTGTCGCGTACAATCACACACGTGATATTGGCCAGCCACGATCTCAAAAACGTTGATTGCATTGAAGGTCTCGCTGAGCTACCCGAGGCCTGCTGTGATCTGGTCTATCTTGACCCGCCCTTTATGACTGGGCGTCGGCATACAGCGGCTGAGGGATCCTATGGAGACTCTTGGGACAACCTCGCAGACTACATGTCATACATGCGCCCACGCCTTGAACATGTTCATCGCGTGCTCAAAGCAACGGGCTCAGTACTCGTTCATTGTGATTGGCGCACGTGCCACCACTTCCGTGTATTGCTCGATGACTTATTTGGACCTGATCAATTCGTCAATCACCTGATCTGGTCTTATGGACTCGGCGGTTCATCACCCCGGCGCTTTGCACGCAAGCACGATGACATTTTGTTTTACGGCCGATCTCAGAACTACTACTTTGAGCCACCACTTGTTCCCGCAACCAGCAATCGGTTAAAGGGAAAGCTCAAAAAGGCAACAGACGTCATCTGTATTCCGGCAATCAATAATATGTCTCATGAGCGTGTGGGTTATCCAACCCAAAAACCACTTGCGCTGATGGAGTTACTGGTTAAGGCTTGCAGTCCGCCCAATGGTTTTGTTGTCGATCCATTCTGTGGCAGTGGAACAACTCTAGTGGCATCGCTCAAATGCCAACGCAAGGCACAAGGATTTGATCCAAATGCCCAGGCCATTGCGATCGCTCAAATGCGACTTGAAGCTCTTACTAACAGTGATTCGATGATTTCACAGTAGCCATTAGTAACCATGAACAATAATCTGAGAGCGGTTACTATGTTGCTTCGAGAAGTTATTTCTGATGAGGAACTCTAATACTAATGGCCATTTCACTTACCTTTCTCGGACACTCCGCATTTTTGATCAGCGATGGAAAACACACCATCGCGATTGATCCTTTTCTGACCGACAATCCAGTTGCCACTATGAAATCTGAGGATGTCACCTGTCAGTACATTGGGATCACACATGGACACTTTGATCACATTGGTGATTCAATCGAACTTGCCAAGGCGAACGACGCATGCATTATTGCTACTTTTGAAATTGCTTCGTTCATGGAGTCACAAGGTGTGCAGAAGGTTGAACCTGCCAACACAGGAGGTCGCATCCAGACTGACTTTGGTTGGGTCGCATTTACACAGGCATTTCATTCATCAAGCTATGCTGGTTTGTCGGCCGGTGGTACAGAAGGCGTGTATATGGGTATGCCCAATGGGCTCATGATTAACATTGATGGAACAACGATCTATCATTGTGGTGACACTGATGTTTTCGGGGATATGGCGCTGCTTCGGGATATCTACCAACCAGAGATTGCGCTCGTGCCAATTGGCGGTCGTTTCACAATGGATCCAGCACTCGCGATGCGAGCGGTTGATCTGATCAAGCCAAAATGTGCGGTGCCAATTCACTACAACACATGGCCGCCAATTGAGCAGGATGCAAATGATTTCGCACCCAATGGTGTCCATACACAACGCATGAAGCCTGGTGAGGTTTGGGATGTTGATCCCGCTTTGATTGCCTAGACAAATGCCACTGTTCAGTACTGCCCACTCACTGTGGCCACGTTGGTTCGCTCAACCTGCACGCCCAGAGATTCCAATATTCCTGGAAGCAGCAGATGTTCTCCATCAACGATGTCCTGTGTCAACTCCCATACGAACACACCGGCAAGGTCATAGTGGCGGACCGCATCAACTTTGAGCTCCAGAGATTTTTTGTTATCGAAAGACCAGATAAAATCTCCCTCCCGATTCGTCATGAACGGAACTTGCTCTTTCGACTGCCAATGTTGTTTCCATTCTGAATCAGGAAGCTCTGTGAGTTCTCGATACGTCTTATGACTACTACGCTTAAAGCTCTGGCATAGACCTGCGCAATCAAAGCCAACCCCATAAAACGGCAATCCAACAACAATCTTGCGACGAGGCATACCCTTATGAATGTATTTTTCGAGCTGTGTGGTGATATTTGCGACACCATCACATGGGCCAGCTCGTAGTGGAGCGTTGCTGCCACTCACTGGGCTCCAAGAACCGTGGAAGTCGTACATCATCAGGTAGTAATAATCTACATTTGGATCAATTTGTTCTAAATCAAGCCAAGAAGCAGATGAAACCATACCCGGCAACAAGAGATCAATCTGTAAATCAGATCCAAGAGCTGTGCGCAACTCTTCCATGAGAAGAACAAGATCGCGGCGCCCTGACTGCCCGATGGGAAACTCCCAGTCAATCTGCACACCTTCATAACCATGTGTTGAAATGAAATGTCTCAGATGAGCTGCAAACTCACTTCGAGCCGTATTGCTTGTCAGGAATAACCAAATCACCCTTTGCGTTTGCACTTATAAATGCATTGCTTACGTGCGTCAGGCCCTTGAGATCATGTGCACTGGGGTGAAAACGATGTTGAGTGTAATACGGGTAGAAACCCTGAATAATCGCGGGCTGCCATGTGCTGACTGGCTTTTCGGTATGAGGATCCGTTTGGGCTTTCTGTTCACTACAGTGCAGTAGCGTGAAGCCCAGAAACACAAAAAACCACCATGCTGCCCGTCTAGACCCGATTCCTCGTAACTTCATACTGACCCTCACCATCTCGCTGGAATTGTGTTTGGTCTTGACTGTAAGGTATCTTCTTCGGCAGGTAATTTCATACCCTGCCCCGAAAATAGACGAAACCGGATTTCAAATCAGCCATTTCAGGACCTTTCAGACGAATGAAATGTGTATGCTGAGTCCCCCCCTTTGGTCCGAGTTTCATGGGTTTTGGAGCTTCA
>CALCOW010000281.1 GCA_937899935.1 uncultured Phycisphaerae bacterium | reverse complement strand
TACACCCAATCTAGAGTACTTTTGAGAGAGCTTTGAGAGATGAGATTGCCCTATTTTTGCGAATGGGGGCTTACCTGAGGAGATTGAAAAGAATGAGTCAGCTTTACCCAGGGGGTCCGCGGACCTGGATATGTATCGGGCTGTGTGGCGCTTTAGTGGCTGGAATGGCAGCTTTCATGGCTCCCCAGCGATCAAGTGGATCACCATATCTTCAAACGCAACCATTTAAAGACACGGCTTTAGATCGCAATTCGCGAGTGATTGCCGATGCAAAAACAGTTTTAGGGCTTGAGCATTGCTTGCTTACTAATCTAGATATTGATCCCGATGAAGATGTTGGTCGGACGATCACGCTGGAGGCCCTTGAACTGCCTGGATACGGCCCGGTTGATCTCACCTTTTGGGAACACTCAACGCGCTCCAGCAAGAACTATCAGGTTCTTGAGCAGCGAGCGGACGGCAGTCTTGTGCCTGTTGAGCCTGGAGCCATCCGAACCGTGCAAGGCGAAGTGCATGGACATGTCGGCTCACTGGTCTCAGGTTCAATGATGCAGGATGGACTCTATCTCACCATTATTGTTGATGGTTATCGTGGTTGGATTGAGCCAATTGGTGGGCGTGTTCTTGATGCTGACGCAGATGAGTACGTTGCTTATAACAATGACGACGTCATTCCATCAGGCGGTACTTGTGGGACCCCTGATGCACCAGTGAAGCCTGAACAGCAGGTCACGTCCGATATCACAAATCGCTCTGCAGTAGTTGGTTCTGTTTGTGTCGCTGAGTTAGGTGTTGATGCCGACTTCCAGTTTTATCAAGACTACGGAAACACAGCAAATGTAGAGAGTCGCGTCAACCAAGTCATCAATACAATGAATAGTCAGTATCAACTGGAGGTTGGTCTGACCCATGAAATTACTACCATTATCGTGCGTACTTCCTCTAGTTCGAATCCGTATACCTCGAATAATGCAGAGACACTCCTAAGTCAGTTTCGCTCAGAATGGCTGACGAATCAGTCTGGAGTGGCACACGATACCGCCCAGTTGTTCACGGGTCGTAGTATTGACGGCGGAACAATTGGCATTGCATGGACGATTGGTGGCATCTGTACAAACAGTCGATATAGCCTATGCGAAACAGACTGCTGCGGTAGTTTTGCGTGTGCGACCGATTTGCATGCGCACGAACTTGGACATCTTTGGGGTGGTTTTCACTGTAGCTGTACTGGCAACACGATGAATCCATCGATTACTTGTTCAAACACCTTCAATGACTCGGAAACGATTCCATCTTTGATCGCCCACCGTGACTCGAGAAATTGTCTTTCGGGTACCTGCGGCGATCCAGGTGGTGAGCCACCAGCTAACAATGGCCTTCTGCAAGCTATCGTTATTACTGATGGACCAACCACATTTACCACCATCGGTGCGACCACAGATGGTGTCGATCATGGTGATGGTGGCATTTGCGACGATTCCAACGAGGCAAACGACGGTACGATCAACAATGACATTTGGTATCGCTATACCGCAACCTGTGACGGTACAGCCACATTCTCAACCTGTGGTACCGTCGACTTTGACACCAAGATTGCCGCATACTCCAGTTGGTTTATTCCTGGTACTGGCAACATCCTTGGTTGCAGTGACGATGCAAGTGGTTGTAGTGATTTCTCTTCTAGACTGACATTGTCGGTTTCGACCGGTGATCAAATTCTTATTCGCCTGGGTGGCCATATCGATGATCCGATTGGATCAGGAACGTTGAATGTGAGTTGTTCAGGTGGAAGTGGTTCAAGCGGTGCCTGTTGTGTCGACTTGGATTGCTCTGTTGTGGCTTCCGAAGCTTCATGTACGTCCGCTGGAGGAAACTGGCAGGGCGAGGGTACCTCTTGTGCTGCAGACACATGCGGTACTGGACCAGGTCCCAATGTCTTGGACCTCACAAACTTATGCAGCTGGGATAATCTTGGTGACTCAGATAACCAATCTTGGATTGTTGATCTCGGAGTTGGCGCTGAGGTGACTGGTTTTAGTTGGGATGACATTGTCATCGAAACCGTTGCCAGTAACAGCTGGTCTTCAGATATCGGTATCTATATTGCTGATGAATCTGAGCAAAATGGTTTCTACTACTTACCATTCTCTGGTCAAGCTGATGGTGGACCAGAAGCTGATGGTATCTGGAACTTCACAAGCTCAGTCAGTGATCCAAACGGTCGGTTTTACGTTGAAATATTCGAATGTGATACCAATACCGGTTGTAATGGTGACTACGATGAAGATCCAAATGGTTGTGACAATCGATTTACAGCTGGATCGCTTACCGTGAACTTCATACCTGGCGAACCGCAAGAGCCAGTCTGTGGCAACGGCGTAGTAGAGGATGGTGAAGAGTGTGATGATGGCAATGGTGTGCCTGATGATGGTTGCACCGATTGCACTATTGACCCAGATCCATGCCCTGGTGATATCGACGGCAGTGGCGATGTTGGCGTCAGTGATTTCTCTGAATTCTTGGTGGCATTCGGCTCATCTTGTAGTTGTCCGGCAGACATTGACGGCAGCGGTGTGGTTGATATCAGTGATTTCTCAGAGTTCCTCGTCCTCTTCGGAACAACGTGTCCATAGCGGCTAAGTGAGGTCGTACCTCATGGATCGTTCCTAAATGTTCATGCTTCAAAAACCCCCCCCCCTCATAAGAGGGGGGTTTTTTTCTTAAGTCACTTTCTTAAAACATGTTAGATGTCGAGTGAGTGTATTTTTGATGGTGCGAGCTGTCTTTTGCTGGATCCACTACCCATATCTCTGCGAAATATCTTGTGAACAAGTGATTACTGCTCTAGTCTGGTGCTAGAGAAGAGGTCTGACCGTCCGAGGAGAACTTCCTGCATGCAGGACCCTTTTTGGTCAGTTTTGAATCAACCAGAGAATAGAACGAGAAGAAGAGGAGCTTCGAGAATGGAAGATACGAGTAAGGGGGGTCTGATGTCCCTGCGCGGTAGCGGCAAGCGATGGAAAACATCGATCGCGGCTATGGCAGTAGGTTTGTTTTTGGTCCTGCCAAATACGGCCTCTTGGGCCGGCTCTTACAGTGTTGAGGCTGACAGTAGCCTCTCTTTTGCACAGCTGGATATCGACAAACTGATGTTACAGGAGTCCAATCGGGCTCAGGGGGATCCGCCACAGTTTGCAGTGCCCACACGTGTGAATCTGACACCTGCGACAACTGGTACCAAAGAGCGACTTGGTAATGGTGCAGTGGTTTGGCGGCTGCGTCTGACCTGTGAGAATGCGAAGTCATTTAATATTGGCACTCGATTCCAGATTGGTGATTCAGTCACCATTTCGCTGCTGGATGCCGACGGTCGTCAGCACGATCGTTCATACACATCAGCAGATAACAAGCCTCATGGTGAATTCTGGTCGCCGATTATCCACGGCAATGCACTTGAGATCGAAGCCACCATGCGACCCAGTGAATGGGCGGATTTCATGCAGAACTTTGCGGTGATCTCCGTCAATATTGGCTTCCGTAATGTCGGTTCAACGGCTGGACTTGACCGGAGTGGTAACTGTCACAATGACATCGTCTGCCCTGAAGCCAGTGGTTGGGAAGGTGCGATTGAGTCAGTTGGTTTCTATACACTCAATGGAAGTGGTGTTTGCACTGGCTTCATGATCAATAATACCAATCAAGACCAAACGCCCTTATTTATGACGGCAAATCATTGCGGTGTGACCACCGGCAATGATAGTTCCATGCGGGTGTACTGGAATTATGAGCATTCTGTATGTCGTGACGACTCAGGATCCTCGAATAATGGTCCTCCCGGAAATGGTTCACTGTCTCAAAGTCAGACTGGCGCTACACGTCTCGCGGCCAGTAACAGTTCTGACTATTGTCTAGTTCTACTAGATGATTCTCCGAATCCCGCTTGGGGTGTGACATTCGCTGGTTGGGATTCACGTGACACGGCCAGTCCGAATGGTGCTGGTGTTCACCACCCCAACTTGGATGAAAAGCGCATCAGCTTTTACACCTCATCGACACAGAACATTGGCCAAGGCCTTGTTCAGGTCTTTTGGTCTGATGGTGTCACTGAGCAGGGCTCTTCCGGATCACCGCTCTTTGATAATAATAAAAGAGTGATTGGTCAGCTTTGTTGTGGTTCTTCCTTCTGTAGCCAACAGAGCCAACCTGACCAGTATGGTCGATTTGATGAGACCTTTGCTTCGAGTTCGACCATCCGGCAGTACTTGTGCGGTGGCTGCGGAGCAAACTCAAATGTCTTTATCGATACACTTGTTCCCGGTGGAGATCCTACCGGTTCATGCTGTGTTGGTAGCACCTGCTCTATCACCACTCAGGCCAGCTGCAGCGGTACATGGACCAATGGCGGGAACTGTTCTGGCAATGCATGTGGCAGCCCCGATCCAACGGGCTCATGCTGTGTTGGTAACTCATGTACAGTGACCACGCAGGCCAACTGTAGTGGTACATGGACCAATGGCGGCGACTGTTCTGGAAGCCCCTGTGGCGGCGGTGAATGTCCTCCTGGTTTCACAGCTGATTGTCAAGGTACCTGCTTCCCAGACGGTGTTTACACTGACTGGCAAGGAGATACGTTCTGCGATGATGGCAGTTATATTCCTGCCGACTATTGCGGTTATCCAAATTACGATTGTGCTGATTGTCCAGCTGGCGTTGCGATCTTCATGAATTGCAGCGATTTCCTCTGCGATAACGGTGACTGTACTGACTGCCAAAGCGATCCTATTGGTGCCTGCTGTATCAGCACTACCGAATGTAGTGTGACGACTGAAGCAGACTGCGGCGGTACTTGGACCGCTGGCGCCTCTTGCTCTGTTGATCTTTGTGGCGGTGGCGGTGATTTTGAGAGCTACGTGATTGATCTTGCAGGCGTCAATAGTTGGGATCTGCTCAACGACGCAGACAATGAGTCATTCGCAGTCGACCTTGGTGTCAATGCCGAGCTTGCTGGCATCTCATGGACTGGTTGCAATGTCTCAGCAGTCGCTGCAGGTAGCTGGACGTCTGATACTGGTTTCTACTTTGCTGACTCTAGTTTGACTGAAGAAACGGCCGTGGTTGCCTATCCATTTACTGGGCAAGAGGGCACTTTTGATGAAGCAGATCTGACGGCTTATTTTTCCGATTCAGGTATTCCAAACATCACAAGTGCTGACGGCATCTTCTACGTAGAGGTCTTTGAGTACAGTGATGCTGAAAACAACTACGATGAAGCACCCGATGCCATTGATAACACCATCAATACCGGAACACTCACGATTCTGTATGTTCCAGGTGATACGCCACAGCCAGTCTGTGGGAACGGTGTCGTTGAAGATGGCGAAGAGTGTGATGATGGAAACAGCACGCCAAATGATGGCTGCACTGACTGTACCAACGATCCTGAGCCACCCTGTCCTGGTGATATCGACGGCAGTGGCGACGTTGGAGTCAGTGACTTCTCGGCTTTCTTGGTGGCATTCGGCTCATCTTGTACTTGTCCGGAAGACATTGATGGCAACGGAACTGTTGGCGTTGAGGACTTCTCGCAATTCCTGGTTCTCTTTGGCACGGTCTGTCCATAACGGGGCTTAGCACCGTTGTGGTTTGTTTCTGATACCTAGAGCGACCGGCCCTACATGGGGCCGGTCGTTTCTTTTACATAAACCCGCCTCAGATGTGCTCAGGGCACTTTTTGGACCAGTAAGCCGCTGCGGACGTGTACTAAAACTGGTTTTTTCTGAGCCTGAGGGCGGTTTCTGGGGTACCCTTGCAGGGTTCCAAGGGGATTCTTTGATGCTTGATCGAGCTTTTCTGGGCAACCGATGGGGTGCTCAGGCCGAACACTCAGTAGAGAAGACAGTCGCCTAAGCTCTTGAGAGTTTGGTGCGTGCTGGGGTCGCAGGAGAACCTGCCCATACTGGCAGGACGACCAAACTACGAGAGCCTTATTTTTCAGAGAAGATGGAGTCCTATCCAAAATGCAGCCCTCACCTACACTCAGAGCTTGCGGCATCGCACTATTGGCCGCATCCGTCATCGGTACAGCAACATGGGTCACCGGTCATCAAGATGATCCGAAGCTTCGTGATTTTAAAGGTGCTTATGAAGGCCAGGGATACAAGTCCGGTGATGATGCGCGGGCTGTTGGGCTCTTTGACCAAGAGAATGTGTCACTCGAATCTTGGATCACATTGACAGACATTCAAACTGCAGGTTTCGGAACACATAGCTCAGCGAATGATTGTTGGGGTTACACATCTCCAAGTGGAAACAAATATGCAATCATGGGTCTCTCTGATGGCACACTCTTTGTCAATATCACGAATCCGAGTAGTCCTCAGATCATCGAGATGATCCCAAGTTGTAATAGCCTCTGGCGAGATATCAAGGTTTACCAAGATCATGCGTACATGGTCAGTGAATGTGGAAATGGCATTCAGGTTGCCGACATGAGTTCCATTGATGCTGGCGTTGTAACCCTCGTGAATACCACCACAACCGGAGGCACCTCAGCGACGCATAACGTGGCGATTTGTGTCGAAACGGGTTTTCTTTATCGCTGTGGCGGCGCAAGTAATGGCCTGCGAATTTACAGTCTTGCGAACCCATCTTCACCAGTCTATGTCGGTGATTGGACCACACGTTATGTTCATGACGCGCAGATTAAGGTGATGGAAACAGGTCCTTACGCAGGTCGTGAAATTGCATTTCTGTGTGCTGGGATGAATGGCGGCTTTGCGAATACGGGGCTGAGCATCATTGACGTCACCGATAAGAGCAACATGATTGAATTGGCCCACTATGAGTATCCAGTAGCCGCCTATTCGCATCAGGGTTGGTTAAGCGAAGACGAGCAGTATTTCTATCTCGGTGATGAGTTGGATGAAAGTGACTTCAGCATCCCAACGGCAACCCACATCATTAACGTCAGCGACTTACAAAATCCATTTGAGGCGGGTGTGATCCCCAATTCGAATAGCGCTATTGATCACAACCTATACATCAAGGACAACTTGATCTACCAAGCCAACTATCGTAGTGGACTTCGTGTGTTTGACGCGAGCAATCCACTTTCACCAGTTGAAGTCGCCTATTTTGATTCCTATCCAGGAAGCGATTCTGCGCAATTCAACGGTCTCTGGAGTAGTTATCCCTACTTTGATGACGATATCGTTATTGGAAGCGATTTGGAGAGGGGTCTCTTTGTATGGACCATCTCATTTGACCGGCTTGAGTTTGGCGGTGTTCTGCCAGACCAGATTGATCCAAGTGGCGAAGCAGTGACTATTGAAGTCACTGCTCTCGGTGGCGCTGAATTCGACACTGCTTCTGGAAAGCTTTACTACAACGATGGTAGTGGCTGGGAGGGGTCAACCTTGTCTCCAGCTCGATCAACCGGTGTGTTCCTACTTTCAGGTTCTTTCGGTGCCACCGAATGTGGCTCATCTGTTAGCTATTACTTTGAGGCCGATTCAACATCTGGTACGACCTATCGGTGGCCCTCAGCAGCACCCAGCTCGACCTATGACGCGATTAGTGCAAAAGACAGTACGACGACAGTTGATTGTTTTGAAGTCGATTTAGGTTGGAGCGTTGAAAACACCAGTGGCCTGGTCGATGGCGGATGGGAACGCGCTATTCCAGCCGGAGGTGGTGATCGCGGTGACCCAGCCAGTGCTCATTGCGGTTCCTTCTGTTTCGTCACGGATAATGCTGATGGAAACTCTGATGTCGATGGCTCTTACACCATCGCCACGTCACCACCAATGAATGCGACCGGGGCACAGGTCAGGTTGTCGTATTATCACTGGCTTTCGAATGTGGCAGGTGATTCGGCTGGCGAGGATCCAATGACGGTTGAGATCTCCGATGACAACGGCGTTAGCTGGCAGGTTCTCGAGGTCATTGGTCCCGATGGTCCAGAGGCAAGTGGTGGTTGGTTAGATTCAAGTTTCAATCTGCATGAAATTACCGGCTTTACGCTCAACGATGAGTTCCGCATTCGCTTCGAGGTTGGCGATGTTGGTTCAGGATCGATTGTGGAGGCCGGCTTTGATGACATCAAAATTGACGTACTTGTTTGTGAAGATGAAACAGACTGCCCAGGTGACTTTGATGGTAACAACGAGGTTGGTCTGAGTGACTTCTCATTGTTCCTTGTCGCCTTCGGATCGAATGACTCGAACTTCGATATTAATGAAGATGGAAATGTTGATGTTGCGGACTTTGGGTTATTCCTCGTTGCGTTTGGCTCAACGTGCGATTGAGATTTGAGGTCTGTTTTTCGCTGGTGTGATAAACCAGCGTTGGTGTTGCGTCAAAAGACAACTAACCTTAGACAGATTGTGGGTCAGTTTTCTGCGCCGACGTTGGTCCATCAGGCCGCAGTGGCGGTGGCTTTGGGCTGTCCTTAAGCACACGATCACCAATGTCTCGACGGAAGAAACCGCCTGCGAATGAGATCTTTTCACAAGCACCGTTCGCCTTGTCACGGGCGTCCTTCAAGGTCGGGCCGAGGGCAGTCACACCGAGGACGCGGCCGCCATTGGTCATGAGTTGCCCGTGCTCATCTTGAGTTGTTCCAGCGTGAAAAACATGGATATCTTCAGTGTTGTCGAAATCTTCGATGCCATGAATGGCTTTTCCTTTGGGATACGAGCCGGGGTAGCCGTCTGAGCACATGACGACACAGCACGCGATGCGTGGGTCGAAGGAAAAGTCAACATTGTCGAGCTGGCCAGTTGAGCATGCCCAGAGAACTTCAACCAAATCACCCTTGAAGCGTGACATCAAGGGTTGACATTCTGGATCTCCAAACCGGCAGTTAAATTCCAAGACCTTTGGACCCGCTGCGGTCAGCATGAGACCAGCATAAAGCACACCGCGATAGGTAATACCTTCGCGACGGAGAGCGTCAACGGTTGGTACGAGTACCTCCCGTTCGATTTCCGTCAGGGTCTCTTCTGTCAGGAGTGGTGTGGGGCAGTAGGCACCCATGCCGCCAGTATTAGGACCAGTATCTCCTTCGCCGACCTGCTTATGGTCTTGGCAAGGATCAAGGACCCAGATCGTACGACCGTCGACAAGGGCCAGAATGCTCACCTCTTGCCCTTCGAGCAATTCTTCAATCAGCACCTTCGCGCCAGCCTCGCCGAAGGCTCGATCGCCCATCATGCTCTCCACCGCAGCCAAAGCCTCTTGCTCGTCTTTGCAGACGATGACACCCTTGCCTGCCGCCAGGCCCGATGCTTTGACAACACAAGGGCCCTCACGCACTTCAAGATAGTGGCGGGCATCTTCGAGTCTTTCGAA
>CALCOW010000280.1 GCA_937899935.1 uncultured Phycisphaerae bacterium | reverse complement strand
AATTCATCAATTCGTGCTGGCTTCGGTTCAGTAGTTATCCCAAAAGTTGCCACTTCTTAGTCTCCATCTACCGGCATTCGTTCGAGGAGTGTTGCAATAATTTGATCGGTTGAAATACTCTCTGCCTCTGCCTCAAAGCTTCTGAGAATTCGATGTCGCAATACTGGCATAGCGACCGCTTGGATGTCACCGAAGCTGACGGCATAGCGCCCTTGCAAGAGACAGCGAACTTTCGCGGTTCGGACCATTGCCTGGGCAGCACGAGGACTGGCACCGACCATAACCAACTCTTGTATTTGAGTCGTCGACCATTGACTGCCTCGATGTGTTGCCATCACCAAACGAACGGCATAGTCAGTTACATGATCAGCAACAATAATGCGTTCAACTAAGCTCTGCGCTCGAAGAATTGAAGCTGCATCAAGAATCTGGTTTGCTTGATCTTGGGTACCACCAGTCGTCCGATCCAGAATTTCATTGAGTTCCGTTCTATTTGTGACAGGAACTGAGATCTTCATCAGAAACCGGTCAAGCTGCGCCTCTGGCAGTGGATAGGTACCTTCCTGCTCAATGGGGTTCTGTGTCGCCATCACGAAAAAAGGTGGCTCTAGATTCCGCGTTGTACCACCAACGGTGACTGATCGCTCTTGCATGGCCTCCAACAGAGCTGCCTGGCTCTTGGGTGTTGCTCGATTAATCTCGTCAGCCAAGATCAACTGGCTAAAAATCGGACCAGGCTCAAACTCAAATCGCCGGGCACCACTGACATCATCGTAGACCACGTTGGTCCCTGTGATATCTGCGGGCATGATGTCTGGCGTGAACTGAATGCGTGAATAGTCAAGTTTCAAAACCGAACTGAGCGTTTGGACCAAGAGTGTCTTCCCTAAGCCTGGGACCCCTTCAAGTAGCAGATGGCCATTGCCAAAGAGAGCCCAGAGCACTTGCTCGACCACAACATCTTGGCCAACAATAACGCGCCCTATCTCCTTGCGAACTGCTTCCAAGACATCCTTCAACTCTAAACATGCTGAAGCAATCGCTTCGATGTCAGCGAGCGTTGGATCTAAACCACGCGTATCTCGAAGTGTCGATTCAGAGGTAGTCACGACTGATCAGGCCCCTCATCATCAGGCTCCATATTGCGTTTGATCCGGAGAAGCCTTGCCGTATGACTGATCTCATCACCCTTGGACATCTCAACATTTTGATCACGTTTTGATTTGTGCTTCGGCCCGTGTTCTGCAACATGTATATCAGCATGAGCTGATGGAGCACTCTCTGATGCTTTGAAACGCGCCTTCGCCTTATGCACATTCGCATCTGTGTCGACTGTTTGCCCAGATGCCTGTGACCGTGCCCGCTTCCATGCCATCACCGAATCTGTAGAACCTTCTGAACGTCGGCCAATCGCTGAATCCCACCATTTGGCAAAACGCTCAGAGTCAATCGTTAAGCGACGCACGGCCACATCGATCACAAAGAGTGAGGCAGCAATAATGGCAAGTAAGTCCCACATCTGTGTTGGTGTGAATGGTATTTCCAATGCGGCACGCTCAAACATGGCTGGCAGGCTACCGTCGTCATCGATCTTCATGACACGACCGTTTGTCTGCTCGGCCAGTTCTCTGAGCAATCGCTCATTATGCCGGATTGTTCGATATTCCTTTGAGTAAGGGACACAAACAGCCGCGGGGATAGTTCCTTCCGAATGCACAATATTAACTAGATAATGACCCGACTCATCGGCTGTGAATCGACCCTGGTACCGACCTGGCCCAACTTGCTCCATGGCCAGTGGAAT
>CALCOW010000279.1 GCA_937899935.1 uncultured Phycisphaerae bacterium | reverse complement strand
GCAAATGATATTGGGATTAGCATTCTCTTTTGGCATACCTATTGCATTTGCTTCACAAGAAAATCTTTCATTAATCACTTGGGTTATATTTTTAGCTAATTTTCTTTGGGTTATTGCTTACGATACTGTCTATGGGATGATAGATGCTGCTGACGATGAGAAAATAAATATAGGTAACTCAGCAAGATATTTTGGTAGAAGAAAGGAGAAGTGGGTTTTTCTTCAGCAACATCTGCCGAGCTTGTCGTTCGTAGTCAACGATGCGGGGAATAATGCGTTGCTGAAATTCCGCCATCAGTTCATCTTCAGATTGCCCGAGGGTGATTTGGTTGCTGATTTGAAAGAGATCACCGGTCGATTCTGACCCCTCCCCGTAGTATCCTCGGACAGCCAGGTGAAGGTCTTTTGCAGAGCGTTTGACACGTTCGATTTCACGGGTGATCAGAAGCCCTGGCAGATGCATCATCACCGAAAAACGGATGCCAGTTCCGACGTTGGTCGGGCATGCGGTGAGGTAGCCCCAGCGAGGAGAAAAGGCATATTCCAGTGTTGACTCAAGACCTTTTTCGACTTGGCTAATACGACTGAAAGCCTGTTCGAACTGCAGCCCAGCAGTGAGGACTTGAAGTCGCAAGTGATCTTCTTCGTTGACCATCAGACTCATCGATTCGTCTCGAGCCACAGCCACCGCTTTGCTGGCTCGTGTTTCTGCATGGTGTCGTGAAATGAGGTGACGTTCGACGAGCAGCATTCGCTCACGGTCAGAAGCTTGGTCAAGGTCAACCCAAATCATTTCATTGGTTGGTTCATTACTGAGATCACATTCAGACAACGCTTGTCGGGTCAGAGAGACGATTTCCTGACACTGCCCTTGGGTGGCGCGGTTGACAAATGGAAAGCAGGCCATATTGCGGGCCATGCGGACGCGACTACTGACGACCACATCACTGTCTGGTCCAACGTCGAGCCATGTTCCAAGGTCCTCAAAAGCCATTTCAGTCTTCCAGTTCGGGTCCGTGTAGCTTGAGGTGATCAAGTTGATCTCTTAGCTCAGCGGCTCGCTCGTATTGCTCGGCAGCTACTGCCGAGTCTAGTTCATCGGCGAGCTGGCGAATAATCAACTGACGGTCAATGCTGGCGCCAGCTTGGCTGGGGATGCTGCCCGTATGATGGCAGGCGCCATTTTGAGCACGGGATATCAAAGGTTCGAGTTGCTCGACGAAAACTTCATAGCAATCAGGGCAGCCCAGAATGCCACGTTTACGGAACTCCCGAAAAGGCAAACCGCAACCATCGCAGCTGAGTTCCTCGGCGGGGTTTTTTTCATTGGACTTCGAGGTGACGAACTTGGTGAGCAACTGATCAATGGGTTGCTGCTGGGGCATGGCGATGCCCTCTTGCATGGCGTGGTCGGCGCAGAGGTGTAGTTCCTTCTTTACGCCACCTCGGATGACGACTTCGTGGACGACGGCTGGCTTGTCGCATTTATCGCATTTCATACGCCCTCTATCTTAGGCAGCCGAGGGGATTGTAGGAAGGTCTCCGGCGCCCTGTCTGGTTGCCTTTATTGCAGGCCGGGTTGACTGTTTACTGCTGTGGATGACCCGATTCAAGCGCTGATCGTATGGCCACTGCACTGGCAAGTAGCTCTGGCATCGCCGCCAGCGGTTGCATGGTGTCTGCATCTGAGATGGCCTCTGCTGGCGACGGATGACACTCAATGAAAAGTGCATGGACACCAGCGGCCACGGCTGATCGTAGCAACAGTGCCGCACGGTCCGGCCTTCCGGCGGTTTGATCGTTGCCACCTCCGGGCAATTGTGTTGAATGCGTCACGTCGAAGCAGACCGGCACATTGAGGTCGATCAGATCGCCTAGCCCGATGAAATCATTGACCAGTCGGTGATAGCCAAAGAAGGTGCCTCGTTCCGTCAACATAATCTTGCTGGCACCGGCGCGGTCCAGTTTATCTCGCACATGCTTCATCTCGGCAGGAGAAAGAAACTGACCTTTTTTTACGTTAACCGCCGCGTCGGTTTCTGCTGCGGCTACCAATAAGTCTGTTTGACGGCATAGGAAAGCCGGAATCTGTAAGAGATCAGCAACTTGGGCTACGGATTGAGCTTGCTCGGGTAGATGGATGTCGGTGCAAATCGGCACGCCAGCCTTCTCTTTAATGCGTGCAAGCTCTTCGAGGCCATCATCAAAGCCAAGCCCACGTGGCGAACGGTCACTGGTACGATTGGCTTTATCAAAGCTGGCTTTAAAAACATAGCCGAGCCCGAGTGAGTGACAGAGATCCTTCAGGGTCGTGGCAATATGCAGATTCAGCTCCGGTGCTTCGAGGCTGCAGGGCCCAGCGATGATTAGCAGCGGTTTTGAGGTGCCAACAGCGTGTGGCCCGAGTTGGAATGAACTGTTCATCAGGATCAGCGTATCAATTTGGAGCACGGCCTGTAAGAAAGGCCCGTAGGCATCGGAAATGCCGATGAAGATACAGATTTACTGGTAAAAATGCACAGATAGGTAATTTCATTCGACTCCGTTGGATTCCTGGACGAAACTCCTTTTAGGCACGTTTTTTTGTTCAGGGGGAACCCATGACTCACATGCCACGAGAACCAGAGGCCTTCGGAGAACAAGTGGCGCGGATTCTGCGTCGCCAGCATCCTGATCGAGCCGTCGAAATCGCCGGTCCCATGGACCTTATTCTGAACGGCCGTCATCTGGCATTGAGCAATCTCTATCGAATGGTTCACAATGATCCCACCCGGGGTGTTGAGATTGTGGAGAACTATCTGGAGAAGCTCGTAGAGGGTGATACGCTCGGTTCGATTCCCTTGCCTTTTTCTGTGGCCAAGCCGCGCATTATGCCGCGGATTCAGCCAACCACGATTTTTGAACATCTTGATCGTGAACAGGTCGCTCATGTTCCTTTTGTGAATGATACGTGCATCGTCTTTGTCATCGACATGCCACAAATGACCGTGAGCCTCACGATCGAGCAGCTCATGCGATGGAATCTTTCACCGGAAGAAGTGGATCTCATCGCTCGGCACAATCTTGATACCTATACACCGCGGGTCAGTCTTCAGTTAATGACAACCGCTGATGGGGGACGTGCAGCAACCATGGCCGTCCAAGATGGATATGACGCAGCGCGTCTATTGCTCAATGGGCTTCATAAACGCTTGGCGCCTGAGCTTGCTGGTGATTTCTATGCCGCGGCGCCAGCGAGAGATATTCTTGTCGCTTTCTCCGCGGGGCCACCAGAGTTCCTGAACTTGCTGCAATCTCGTATCGATCGCGATTTCCGTCGCCTGCCTTATCCCATTACTACCGACTTCTTCTTTGTGACACGTGATGGTGTTGCAGGCACCAAGCGGGCTGCCTGAACAGAGACCACTTGAGAAGCCCTCACCGGCCATTGAGTGAGGCAGCCAGTCAAGAGGCGAAAGAGCTTTCAATTGGCTTCGATGAAGCGGTCATGCTACTCATCATCGATAACTACGATTCTTTTACCTACAACCTCGTCCAGCGACTTGGAGAACTGGATCACGGGATGGATATCCGCGTGCACCGGAATGACAAAATTACGGTGGCGGAGGCCGAAGAGCTGGCACCGACACACCTCGTGATATCGCCGGGGCCGTGCACCCCAACAGAAACTGGAATTTGTCCCGAGATGATTGCTGCCTTTCGGGGAAAGATTCCAATATTGGGTGTGTGTCTGGGGCACCAGACGATTGCCGCTGAACATGGCATGACTGTTGGAAAGCATGATGTCCTGATGCACGGAAAGACGTCTTTGATACACCACGATGGCAAAGGCCTGTTTCGCGGCTTAAGCAATCCCTTTCAAGCAACCCGATACCACTCTTTGATTGTCGATCCACAAACGCTTAATGGTGAATTTGAGCGGAGTGCTTGGACTGAGTCAGGTGAAATGATGGGCCTGCGTTGGACGGGACCGGGTCATGAGTTGGCTGCCATGGATGGTGTGCAGTTTCATCCAGAAAGCTTCCTGACCGTTGAGGGGCCGCGGCTGCTACAGAACTTCATATCGCTGAAATCGCCTGCGATGTCATGACTTTCAAAAAGATGTCCCCGCGGATGCCCGAACGCCCCAACAACTCGTAGGGAAGATTCCCAGCCGATCCACGCCAAGAGGAGTCATCAAAGTGACGAAGTTCCACGCCTTGCTCATGCTCAGTGTGCTGCTCGTACTCGTACGAGGTGACTGGTCATTTGGTCAAACAACACAGCCAGAAAGCCCCGTCGTCCCTACGACCGTGCCGGATCAAGCGCCGCCGCCATCAACCGTAGAAGAGAGCCAGCGGAGAGAGGACCGTCGCCAACGCCGCAGGAGGCAACGAGAGCAGTCTTCGCTCTCTGGCGTTGAGATTGTCCAGAACGTTGTTTATGGAGAGGCTGAAAATCGGAATGGAACTTCGATCGAACTATTGATGGACGTTGCTGTTCCACGCCGCAGCGATCAAAAATCGCTTCCGGCGGTGATCTATGTGCATGGTGGAGGCTTTCGCAGCGGAAGTAAGGAGCAAGGTGGGCGGTTCATTGAGTCACTCGCGCGGTCGGGGTACTTCGCCGCCAGTATCAATTACCGGCTGGTCGGTGTCGCACCTTATCCAGCAGCGGTTTTCGATGTGAAACAAGCGGTTCGTTTCATTCGCGAGAATGCTTCTTCGCTTGGAATCGATCCGAATCGTATCGGAATCATTGGTGTTTCTGCCGGCGCTCATCTTGCCTCTCTTATTGGTACCAGCAGCGATGCAGAAGTTTTTGAAGCTGGCGAGGAAACATCGTCTGCCGTGGCATGTGTTGTGGCTATTGCAGGGACCAGCGACTTGACAACATTCGCGCTACAAAGGCGTCCACGGCGCGGGTCAGGGCAATGGATTGAAGCACCTGAAAGCGAGTACGAAGGTCTCCTTCGCCAAGCAAGCCCATTGACCTACGTGTCCGAAGACGATCCACCCTATCTTCTGCTGCACGGAACGGCTGACGAGGTGGTTCCAGTCGCTCAGTCGGAAGGTTTTGCCAAGGCTCTGCGGTCAAAAAACGTTGAGGTTGCTCTGGTGACCATTGAGGGCGCCGGTCATGGCTTTAAGCCCGATTCGATGCTGATGCCTACCGCTGAATTCCTTGATGCCAAGCTTGGAGGAAACCTCGTCATCTTCGCCGAGCAAGAGACCAATGTGCCTCTTCGGCAACAAAATGGTGAGCGGCCGCGGCGCCAAGGTTCCAACGAACAACCAAGCAGGACTCCATTCGTTCCGTGAGTCCGTGCGATTGTCTGTCGAGGCGGTATGATTTGATCGCAGTGATTGGCTTTCAGTCTATGGAGACAAGGAGTAGCTCCGGTGTCAACGAGTATGGGACAAACTTCAATCGATGAAGATCAGGCTGGCGATGATGTAGCTCGCGGACGCGTGGTGTCGCTGCGCGAGTCGACGCTTTCCCTGCAGCCAGCTGGTACCGAGTACAAAATTGATTTGGTTGTCGATGACCAGTCACTTGCGAGAATTCCAGAGGTTGGTAAACGCGTCAAAGGGCGGCTTACGGCCCAAGCCTTGCGATTACACGAAGCAACTGCTGGAGGTCTTTTTATAGAGCCTCTTGAGGGGGCGCCTCGCATTGTTGCTGGGCGTATTCGAAGAGTTGATAGCCAGGCACGACGTCTGCTGGTGGAAGCGGTGGTGCCATTCTGGATTCAATTACATGAAACGGATGATCCTGAACAGTGGGAACAAGGTCAGTTGATCAATTGCTATGTTCAAAGCAATACTTCATTTACAATTGAAGCCAATACCTAGCTGTTCACGGGAGTCAGAAATCACTCCGTCATCTCTGAGAGTTCTTTATCTGTTGGAACCAAGACAAGATTCTGGATGAGCCATCGATAACGAATCGCCGAGGACTGCACCGTCGAGTTGGCGCCGAGTAATCGGATGAACTCAGTTCCGCCCGGGGTCTGTATGATCGCCACCAGCATCGACTGATTAGGCTTTGCGAGGTTGGATCCCATGCCGGTGTAGTTCCCTTGTATCGAAACCACCGTGGCGGTGAGTCCGCCAAAAGTCTCAATAGAAAGTCGACTCGATTTAGCAGGGGCGCCGTCTGGAGTCCTAAATTGTGTTTCCCAGCGACGAATGTTTGCCTCCACGGTATTCCCAGGTGCTTCGGGAAAACGGAACACTGAAAGGCGC
>CALCOW010000278.1 GCA_937899935.1 uncultured Phycisphaerae bacterium | reverse complement strand
TTGGCAATGACACTCAAAAGACCTTCTTCAAGTTTAGAGAACTTTTGGGGGGAGTATTTCGCGGCTTTTGAGGGGAGATCATCAACGAGCAGAAGAACAACACGCCCAGGATTATTAGTCGCAGCAGCAACAACCTGCTGTACCGCTGCTGATTCTTGCGTCAGTTTTACCTGAACCATCACTGGTGCAGTCATGTTCTTGACCGTGTCGATCTTCTTATCGCCCGGTGCATGAGAGGTCATAGCGAGCAGTGCAACCAGTGCAACTGCAACACGACCGAGTCGTCTGATATTCAACTCGACACATCTCTTCATAGAACCAATGACATCAAAAATGCATGCCAGCATATTGTTGCTCCTCCCACAAGGGGCTCAAACAGAGAACTCGTTCAGACAGTGAGTTCGTCGGCCACAACACTGGACGCCTAAAGTGCGATCTGATCATGCCATAAGGTTTTTTCCAGTTATACCGGTTACGCCCAATAAAACAGTCATTTCACCTGAAAAACTGGTGCCAAGACGACCTAGAAACGCTTGTGGGTTGGGCGCTGAGGTTCATCTCTGAGTCCCATCAGTGACTTGATAAGCTTCACATCATCACGGGTTGTCACCTTCAAATTCCGGTGTTCACCCGGCACCGTGTAGACCTCACCCCCAGCCAGAGAGACCGCTTGAGCATCATCGGTTGTATTTTCCGCATGGCCTTCTGCATAGGCGCGACGCAACAACTCTGCCTTAAAGACTTGCGGCGTCTGTGCCAACACCAGGCCCGTTCTATCAACGGTTTCAAGAACAGGCGATGCCTTCACCGAACTGTCAGCCGCATCACCAAGAATCGAATCAGCAAGTGCTTCAAATTCGTCCTCACTTGCACCAACATCTTCTACTTGACCAACCCGCTTAACGGTGGCATTAATATTGATCACAGGAATGACTGCATCAACATAGTTCGAAGCCTCAAGAATCCTCCCAAGCAACTCTTGAGTGACCCCTGGACGAGCAGCATCATGTACACCAATATGGGTTGCGTCATCTTTCACCAACGCTAGTGCAGACTGCACGCTTTGCCACCGACTTTCTCTTCCCCCCTCGACAAGCTGTGCACCGTGGAAGCTCAGAGCAGGGCCAAATCGATCTCGAAACACTTGCATTTCATCCGGTGGACCAGCGACAATGATTTGATCGACAAACTCGTTTGCTGCAAACACCTCAATGGTACGAACCAAGAGTGGACGGCCGCCCAATTCTTCGCGAAGCTTGTCCCGATCGCCAAACCGTGTACTACCACCGGCCGCGGGAATGATCACTGATAGTTGCATGATTGCAGAGGCTCCAAGTTGTTTTTGATTCTGCGCGGAACTGCCTGTCGTTGATTTTACTCTCAGAATACCGAATTCTGGGGGCCCAGGCCTCAAGGCATTGGATATCTCTCAAGCCATTGGACTCAAGTTGGCTCGGAATCCTAGACGATGGTGTTTGCAGTTATCAGTCGATATAAACGCTGACGAAAGAGATTGCCAGAAATCGAGAGGACAAGATCACCAGTGGAAGGAAAGTACTCAAATCGCGTTCGTTATCTCGCGGTTAAAGCCTCTCGCTTCATCTTGCGATCCGTACTCTGGCCACTCGTAAGATGGAAGCCTCTGAGGGAGGCCGAAGAGGGATACACCGTCATCATCGGCGCGGTCACCAAACTGGCCCCACTTGCCCTGGCTAATCTCGAAGCGCTTTCATCCCAAAAGATGGACCATCTTAGCCAAATCATTGTCGTCTTTGACTCCGTGCGTAAAAAGGAACACCGTGACCTTGAAGAACAGATTGCCTTACGGCTGCCGCATCTGCCCGTCAAGTTCTATTATTACAGTCGACTTCAACACCAAGTCTCTCGCATCATCAACTGGGGCTGGGTCTATGCGTGGATGTCATGGACCATTGGTATCAGCCACTGCAAGAGTCAGCACGCAATACTACACGACCTCGATGCCCTGCTTATTGAGCCCTCTGCTCTTGAGCGTCGATACAGCGCCATCATAGAACGCAAAGATAATTTTATTGGCATTCGCTGGTACGCCGGAAACGGAATCCTCAGTGAAGACCACCTTGCCACAACTTTTGAGATGATCTTCGATGCGACCTATGTACGGGGCCACTTTAAGCCATTGGATGTTTTCAACCATGTCAGAAAGTACAAAGGAAGACGTGTTGACTTTGACACGTTCCTTTACGTGCAGTCACAATCGGAAGGACGATCGGTTCTTTTAATTGACGGGAACCAGATGCTGCATCCCAGTCAAATGCTCTGCCACTACACTTACTATGTAGGCAGGAAGAACTGGATCCCTGGCGAAGACAATACACTGCTGATGATTCCTTATTATCTATTCCTGGCTGGAGATGAGCAGACGATGCAGCAAGTCACAACAGCAATAACCAACGGCAATTCACGTTTTCTACCCCTATTCAAAAAGACAATGGACGCACGAAACCTAGCAGAGCCATGGGCTGCTTGGGTAAGAGAACAAATTGAGCGTTTTGAAGTGAGTAAGCGTGGAAATGTTCATCCATCCGTCGCGCAATTTCTCAATGCAATAGACGAATTGACCGAGCGGGCCATGAATGACCAAAGCTCCGCTGTGAGTTGACCATCTTCATCAGCAGATAGACAATAGATCCGCTGGGACGCCTCGGGGCGCCCAAAGAGGATGGAAGCCGAAGTGGCGGAATTGGCAGAC
>CALCOW010000277.1 GCA_937899935.1 uncultured Phycisphaerae bacterium | reverse complement strand
TCATCACCGTCATAGAAGATTTGCTGGCCCAGTACTGGTGATGTCTCGATTGGTATTAATGTTTGTGGATCCTTAGGGTCAATCCAGACGGTTGCAACGGGTGCCCCATCGCTTTGCGCGACCAAACTTTGATATTGCTGAAACGTCTCGATTGGCCGACCACCAGCCTCAATCATGCGCATGGCTGGCTTTAGACCTTGCTGGCTAAGTCCGTTACTTTGCAAGACGCGAGCGACTACCTGATCCTCCTGATCAGCAAACAACTGAGTTGAAGCCGCTGGCGCGACCCCTATCGTGAGCAATCCACTGCCTGCTTCATCTTTCTCTGGGGTCAACACAAAAGTCAGTGGCTCGGCGACGCCTTCGCGATCGACCGTGATACGCAGTGGCGTGTCAGGTTTGCTCATCGCTGCAGCAATCTGAATATCTGCAAAGGTCACGACATCATCACCGTCGATGGCGGTGACACGATCGCCAGGCTGCAAACCCACCGCAGAAATATTCTGTGACTTGGCATTCTCTGCCACTGCGGTGGCTGCTGGGAATCCCTGTGCAACAGTACCTATCACGGGCGCCTCAAAACGCACGCCGATCATGAAAGCGATCAGAAAGAGAATCGCTGCCAGAATCAGATTCATAATCACGCCGGCAGAAACCACAATCAGACGCTTTCCTACAGGACAACGGTTGTAGCTTCTTGGATCATCAGATCGGTAAGAAGGATCTGTATCATCCTGGCCGAGCATCTTGACGAACCCGCCAATTGGAAGCCAGCGCAAGGAGTATTCGGTTTCGCCGATACCGTAGGCGGCGAGTTCTTCATCAGTCAGTGCGGCCGGGGCTTTCTTGGTGCGTTCCAGCACATCGGGCACGGTGGAGCTGGCTTTCAACCCAACCCCCTTCCGCCAGGCAATCATGATGGGGCCCATACCAACTGCAAATCCCTCGGTTCGGATCCCTGCCCATTTTGCCGCAATGAAATGGCCTAGTTCATGCACCAAGATCAGCAGACCGAAGCCTGCAATCAATAACACAATGTTAAAACCACTTGTCAGATATTCCACAGGTTCAGACCTCTTCTACCAAACAGTCCACAACACGGCCAAGATTTAGCCCGCCGCTGTGCTGACCTCCAGTTGTTGATTGACAAAATCTCTCGCTTCTTGATCGGCCTTGAGGCAATCCACAAGATCCTTGACTGGCTTGATTGGAAGCTGGCTCATTGCCTGAGCCACAAGCTGCGTAATCTGCCCAAAACGAATTCGGCCGCCTAAAAAAGCATCCACTGCAATTTCATTGGCCGCATTGAATACCACACCAGAGGAACCACCTTGACGTATGACATCATAAGCCAGATCAATAGAACCAAAACGTTCTCGATCAATCTGTTCGAAGTCCATTTGATTAAGTGCTTTCCAATCCATTGCCCTTGAATTACCCGTCAAGCGATCTGGATAGGTCAAGGTGTACGCATATCTGGAGGACCCAACTGTGCAATAACTGAGTGATCGACGAACTCTACAAAGCTATGGATCATCGACTGAGGATGAATAATCGCCTCGATTTTTTCTGCAGGCATACCGAAGAGCCAATGGGCCTCGATAATTTCAAGGGCCTTGTTCATCAGTGTTGCCGAATCAATGGTCACCTTCCGACCCATTTTCCAAGTCGGATGATTGAGCGCCTGCTCGACTGTTGCAGAGGCTGTTTCTTCATGGGTCGCCTGGCGGAATGGTCCACCTGAAGCAGTGATAACCAGCCGCTTAACCTCCTCCAACGATCGGCCTGATCGAAGACACTGAAAGAGGGCGCTATGTTCGGAATCAATAGGCAGCAACTGGACTTGCTTCTCTTCGACCAGCGGCATCACCAACGACCCTGCAGCGACCAGTGTTTCCTTATTGGCCAACGCCACATCACAACCACGA
>CALCOW010000276.1 GCA_937899935.1 uncultured Phycisphaerae bacterium | reverse complement strand
AATGCTACGCATCTCATCATGCGAGCCACTGATTTACTGGGTGTGGTAGATGCCTAATGGTGTTTGCTTCTGAAATGATCTGAATTCAAGTGTTACTAAGAAAAAGAACTGAAAGCTAAGCTATGTCTACTAAGCAAATGAGATTCGATTCCGAGGCCCGTCAGGAATTTAAGCGAGGCGTTGATCACATCGCCCGTGCCGTTGCCACAACAATGGGACCAAGCGGCCGACATGTTGTTCTTCAGAAGTCATTCGGAGGTCCTTCTGTTACGCGCGATGGTGTTACCGTCGCCAAGGAAGTCGATCTACCAGATCCTTTCGAGAACATGGGCGCCAAGATGATCAACCAGGTTGCCAAGAAGACCGCAGATATTGCGGGTGATGGTACAACTGCTGCAACCGTTCTTGCTCAAGCACTGTTTAGTGACGGTCTTAGGCACGTGACTGCCGGAGCGAATCCTGTAGCAATCCAGCGAGGCATGAATAAAGCAGCTGTTACTGCTTGCGAGGCAGTTGAGAAATTGTCGAGTAAGTGCAAAGGCAAGGATGATCTCACGAAGATTGCCACGATTTCAGCGAATCAGGATCGTGAAATTGGCAAGATGATTGCCGAAGCTCTGGATCAAGTAGGCGCCGATGGCGTGATTGAGGTTGAAGAGGGCAAGACAGCAACTACGCATGTGGAATATGTAGAGGGCATGTCTTTCGACAAAGGCTTCTTAAGCCCCTATTTCATGACAGACCCGAAGACCGCCGAGTGTGTCTTAGATGATCCAGTTATTCTGATCAATGAAAAGAAGATTTCGAATCTTGGTGACTTGTTGCCTTTGTTAAATAAGGCAGCGTCGGCGAGCAAACCTCTTTTGATTATCGCTGAAGATGTTGAGAATGAGGCACTAGCTGCTCTCGTAGTGAACCGACTTCGAGGTGTTTTGCAGGTTGCAGCTGTGAAGGCTCCTGGTTTTGGCGAACGTCGCAAAGCCATGCTTGGCGACATTGCGGCACTTACTGCAGGCGAGTTCCTTTCTGAAGACCTTGGTCGAAATCTTGAGGATATTGAGATTAGTGAACTTGGTACCGCCAAGCGTGTTGTGATTACTAAAGACTCAACCACAATCATTCGTGGTGGTGGCAAGAAGAAAGATATTGAGGCTCGAGCAAATCAGATTCGTAAACAAATCGAGCGATCAACCAGTGATTACGATCGCGAAAAACTCCAAGAGCGTTTAGCAAGACTGACCAGTGGCGTGGCCATTGTTAGTGTTGGCGCAGTGACTGAAGTGGCGATGAAGGAAGCCAAAGATCGTGTCGATGATGCATTGAATGCAACGCGGGCTGCTGCGAAAGAAGGTTATGTGCCCGGCGGTGGGGTTGCCTGTATTCGCGCGATGGAAGCTGTTGAGCAAGCTCGCAGTAAAGCCAAGGGTGATGAGCGTCTCGGTTATGACATTCTTATATCTGCTCTTGAAGCACCGGCACATCGAATTGCAACCAATGCAGGTGCTGATGGTGACTTAATCGTCGAGAAAATTAAAGAAGGCAAAGGTGCGTTTGGCTACAACGCGTTGGTCGGAAAATTTGAAGATCTGGTAGCGGCAGGCGTGATTGATCCAGCACTCGTGGTGAGAACATGCATCCAAAATGCCGCTTCGGTGGCGGGATTAATGCTAACGACCGATGTCATTGTCACCGAGTTAAAGGATGATGAAAAACCAGTTGATGGTGCATCCTTCTAACCCCACTCGATTGCTTCAAGGCGACAAGGTCTAGGGATCATTATGCCCACTACGCGTGACTATTACGAAGTCTTAGGTGTGGAGCGCACAGCGTCGGCCGAGGTAATCAAGCGCGCCTATCGCCGTCTGGCAATGAAGTTTCACCCGGATCGCAATCCTGGTGATGCAGTGGCTGAAGAGAAATTCAAAGAAGCCGCCGAGGCCTATGAAGTTCTAGCGGATAGTGAAAAACGAGCTCGGTTTGACCGCTTTGGACATGCTGGGTTGCGTGGGACGCCTGGTCACGACTTCAATTCAATGAACGCCCATGACATCTTCTCGATGTTCAACGAGATATTTGGGGGCGGTATGGGTGGTCGTCAAAGGCGTGGTGGAACACCACGTGGGTATGACCTGGAGACTGAGGTCGAGATCACACTAGAACAAGTTCTTACAGGTATTGAAAAGGAAGTCGAGTTCAAGCGACTAGACACTTGCACGACGTGTGATGGTAGTGGTGCTGAGCCGGGATCATCCCCAGTGACCTGTACGATGTGTGGTGGACATGGACAGCAAGAGCAAGCTGGACTTGGCGGTATGTTCCGGATGGTCACAACATGCCGTCAGTGTCAGGGACGCGGCTCAATGATCGAACATCAGTGTGGCCGTTGTGGTGGAGAAGGTCGTACACCTGTTAAGCGAACGTTATTGGTTCGGATTCCGCCGGGCATTTCGAATGGTCAAGCGGTTCGCATTGCTGGTGAGGGTGAACCACCAGGCCGGGAAGCGGGTACTGCTGGTGCGGGCATTCGTGGCGATCTTCATGTTGTTGTTCGTGTGGCTAGACATGAAGTTTTCGAGCGTGATGGCGATGATCTACTCGTGGCTCTACCCACTTTCTTTACACAGATGGCGCTCGGGGCAACACTTGAGGCCGATGGCTTAGATAAAACCCATGAAGTCGAAGTTCCTGCTGGAACCCAACCAGGAGCAGTCTTCAAGATTCACGGTGCGGGTCTTCCTGATTTACGAAGTGGTAAACGAGGTGACTTAGTGGTTATTTTGCATCTTGAAATACCCAGGAAGCTGACGGACGAACAGCGGCGTATGTTGACTGAGTACGCAGAGACTGAGGACATCAGCGTTGGTACCGGCGGGGGATCTTTCTGGAACAAAGTCAAAGACGCGGTCAAGGGTAGTGGCTCAAAGTCGCGATCGTCTTGATGAAGCGAGCATTCAGTTAAGGACTGATACAGTGATTCCCTCAAAGAAAGTCAACAAAACAGAAATACCGATTTCGGGTGAATCTGCCAATCTTGATTCCACCTCCCCTGAGGCGAAACCAAGTACAGATGAATCGACCAATGAAGCGACAATGGCGTCGTTGCAGGCGGAACTTGCTGAAGCCAATGAAGCCAGAATGCGCGCCCTGGCAGACTTTAGTAACTACCAGAAGCGCGCAACTGAAAATGAACGCCGTTCACACCGCGCCGCTCAGATAGAGATCATTAGAGCTATTTTGCCTGCGGTGGACCATCTGGGCATGGCTCTTGATCACGCAACTGATGCGGCGTCAACGGTACAGCTCAAACAAGGTGTTGAGCTAGCCGAGGCTGAGTTTAGAAAGGCAATGGGCAACTTCGGTGTTAAGGTTGTTGATCCCGCTAAAGGTGAGGTTTTCGATCCGAATCTTCATCAGGCGGTGATGAGAGAAGCCTCGGATCAAATGGAACCGAATCATGTCATTCGCGTTTTACAGGTCGGATATGAAGTTGACGATCAGGTGATCCGTCCTGCTCAGGTCGTTGTTTCTGCCGAATAGGCGATAAGAACTATGCCAACCTACGACTATCAATGCAGCGCTTGTGGTCACGAATTTGAGTTGTTTCAGCAAATGAGCGACGCTGTGAAACGTAAGTGTCCGGAGTGCAAGAAGCTAAAGCTCGTGCGATTGGTCGGAACTGGCGGTGCGGTCATTTTCAAGGGCAGTGGATTTTATGAGACTGACTATCGCAGCAAGTCTTATCAGAAAGGCGTAGAGGCGGAGAAGAAAGCCCGTGAGTCATCCTCTGACAAGGGTGATTCATCAAAGAAGAAAGATGCTGACAAGACGAAGAAAACGAATTCCAGCAGTCAATCAACCAAAAAAGCAGACTAGCTCAAAGTAAATTCTGATTGAGTGACCATGTACAGCCATGCGCTGATCGAGTACGGTCCTCTCGCAGAACTTGACGTAGGTACATGCTTTCATGCCACTTCGATTCAAACAGCGTATCCTCGATTATCTGAGCGAAGAATTTCACGTTGCCCCAACGTCCGATGTCTTGTGTAAAGCGTTGCGCATCAGTGAAGATGACCGGCTACTCTTCGATGAAGCACTTGTCTTACTTTCTGATGAGGGGTTATTGAGTCGGGGCGATGATGGTCGTCTCAGATTGCCACGATTAAGTGATCAGGTAAGCGGTCGTTTCCGTATGACTTCCCGTGGTTTTGGGTTTGTGATACCTGACCATCCCTATCGTGAAGGCGATCTCTTTATTCCTCGTGGCAACACTGGTGAAGCGATGACGGGTGATCGTGTGCGAGCTCGGGTGATGAGAGATCACCGTCCTGCACGGGCGCGCCAATGGCGTGATGGAGGTGCCAAGCAAGCCAAGGGTGATCGTCGCAGCTGTTTTGGGCGCATTACAGAAATAATAGAACAGGCAAAGACCAAGTTTGCGGGCACTTTGGTCAGTAGAGCCGGTGTCTGGTATGTCAACGCCGATAATCGAGACGTTGTAGCTCCAGTGTTGGTGCGGGATGGCCAAGCCAAAGGGGCAAAGTCGGGCACTAAGGTCATCTTTGAGTTTATCCTTCGACCTGAGGACGACTACGCAGGAGAAGGTGTCATTGTCGAGGTCCTGGGGGAGGCTGGTCGTCCTGATGTTGAGACCCAAGCGGTCATTGCAGCGCATGGTTTGCGAACACAGTTTCCTGCTGCAGCGATCAAGGATGCGCGGAACGCAACATTGGCATTTGAAGCAATAGTAAAAGATGGTTCGAAAGGGCTTCGTAATCGGGAAGACTTACGATCGCTATTGACGTTTACTATTGATCCACCTGATGCGCGTGACTTCGAT
>CALCOW010000275.1 GCA_937899935.1 uncultured Phycisphaerae bacterium | reverse complement strand
TTACCGCCACTACTTTTACCGCCACCACCTTTGCCGCCGCCTTTTTTGCCCTCGTCCATCTCTTTGGATTCGACGATCTTGCGTTCTGGTAACAAGGCTAGTTGGTCAGTGGTCAAGACAGCCATCAGCGCAATCTCAACTTGTTCATCAAGTTGCTGGAATTGTTCGTAGTTGGATCCATACCAGAGTGACTCACCGTACGGTTCAAGCAGGGCTCTCTTTTCATCACTGTTCCCGTAGAGCACTTCAACTTGCTGAAGTGCCAGCTTTGGATCTCTTTCAATGCGCTCATCAACGCCACCGTCGCGGTAGAGCTTAAGTAGAACGTTGGTATCTATTTCTAGTGTTTCGATATTCTGGCGTGTTTGGGCGTCTAGCTCTTCAATCATCAGTGCACTGCGAAGAGCTCGCTCCGACCACTGCTGTTTCATTTCTCTTGGAAAACCGCGGAGTAAGGCTTGCTGCTCAAAGAGCGATGCAAAGTCCGTATCGGGGTAAAGCAAGTCCATTTGTTGGCGTGTTTCTTCAAGTAGTAGAAGAATTTGATCACGAACAAGCTGTGAGGCCTGAACTTCTCTTTTGGCTGCATTCTTAAAGCTATCTCGCGCATTCTGAAGCCGATCTTGCTGTTCATCATTTCTCAGTGAAACTCGGGAGCCATCTTGTTCTTGAATGATGTCATCGCGTACCTTGAGGACATTAAGGCCTTTGAGTTCACGAGCAATGGAAGCAGCATTTCGTTGTTGTACTGAAGAGGCGAGGGCGGTGCGGTGTGTATCAAGTAAACGCTTGGTCTCTAAGAGTGGAGCATCAAGACCAGTGCGCTGCGCCACAGAGCGATCAACTTGGTTAAGAGCCGACCACAAATTGATATTTTCTCCAGCCATTCGACTTTGTTGGAGTTGTTTTTCGAGCTCGAGTCTTGCCAGTGCGCCTTGAAGTCTTTCTCGCTCTTGCCCAATTTGGTCTTCATTCAAAATCAACTCAAGTGAATTGACCACAATCTCATAGAGGGCCGAGCGTTCTGCATCCAGCCATTGCGCCATGCGCAAAAGTTCTTGGGCTGTGAGATCATCACCATCTTGATGCGCTGCAAAATGAGCCATCGTTTGCTGACGCAAGTTGGTGAGTCTTTGGTTGAGATCGGAAGTGGCATCAAGCATGCGCTGCCCGTAGTCATTAATATTTTGCCGTTTTTCGGCTGAGTTCTCGTCTGATTCCTCACCAATCTTCTGACGCCACTCATCGAGGTTGCGTTGAACGCGGCGTCTTGCTGCTTTGGGTTCAGGCACTTCAATACGATCTAAGATGTCTTCGATAGCGCGGCGTTGTTGTCTAGTTTCATAAGTTGAGAGGCCCTCTCGAAGGGGCGCCGCAGCAAGTTCCATGCCCTGCGCATAATCATCAAGAAGCACCCGGGCAATGATCAGTTGTTCTTGATCAAGATCCAGTTCATTTTCAAGAAGAGCGAGATCACGGCTCAGAAATGCTGGTTGGTAAAGCACACGGATACGTCGAGCGCCTGGTATAGCCATCGTTAGCGCCCGGTATTCGGCCCATTTTTGATCTTCTGCATCTTCCCGATTGTTGCCATCGAGTAGGCGGTCACTCATCTGACTTTCGTAGAAGCGCCATACGCGTTCTGCTTCACGGCGTGAAACAACACCGCTAATCACAGCAGTCTTAAGCGTGACGCCAAGCTCTTCGAGTTCTGGATGACTCTCTTTTTGTCCGAGAACAGAATCATTGAAGAAGAAAAGTGAGAGCAGGGTGACAACATAGATCACGATCGCAGCGTGTTGTTTCACTATTGGATACTCCTTGAGCGTGACGGCAACGGCTCTCTGGCCTAAGGAAGCGGACCAAGAGCGTGGTCGCATAGTATACGAATTTCTTCGTCAAGTCAAGCGTTTGGCTCTGGTGCCTGCTGTTGCGCTCTCATTCTGAGTGAATTGGGGGATGGCTCGGTGGGTGGGCAAGGCTGCTTTAGATTCTCTTCATTCGACTTTTGACGCGACGCAGGACTTTGATCAAGGGGAGTTTTTCGCGCCAGGTGTGTGGATGAATATCTGTTGCTGAAGGGCGTTGAATCATCAGTTGGTTGCGTGTCGCTAAGGTGAGCACGGCCGGATGGTCTTTGCGAAACCAACTGTAGGCGCCATCGATCTGCATAGGGCCGCCTTTGGGGTGGCCGCCTGGTCGTGCAGCCATCGCTTCAAAGTAGGGGATGATGTCATTAACAATTGATTGATCGATGCCCATCCCATGGGTGAGCCCAAGGTTGTCTTCTGGTGCGACTTTGCCCAGAGGGCGATCGCCAGTGACTTTGCATGTATCTGCTAGTGAATAGCCAAAGTAGAACAGGCCCCAGTCTTGCTCTCGAAGCGCTTGGTCAATTTCAGGATCAGGTGACAAGAAGTGCGTGGTAAAGTCAGCATCATCTTCAACAATCAAAATGCGTCTGTATCCTTTGGTCTGCATATCTTTGAGTACACCCAGATGGCTCATAAAGCACCCTTTGCCGCCGATCGAGGGAAAGTCACCTCCATCATCAGGGCGGATTGCATCAAAAAGAACAACTTGTTCATGTTCGAGGCTGCGATCAACTCTTTTTAGCTGGGCATTGATCTCTCGACGCCGATCAGCTCGAAAGGCCAAGTTGATCACGTAGATACGGTCAAAGTGGCTGAAGAGAACAGACATTGGTGGTTTCCTGGTGAGGGCTCATGGACATTGGCTCCCCTGAGCCTAACGGCTGCGCGCGGGGGTCCGTAGTATAAACCTCGCACATTCCAAGCGCATTGAGCAGATAGGACCATTTTGAGCGCGCCAGGGGACTCGGTGGCGCAGTTATTGCCCCTGGTTGAGAAGTTCAAATCAGTTAGGCTGGTTCCGGCAACAGCCACGACCGGGATATCGAACGGTCTCTTGGAGGATGTCTTGATTGGCCTGATTTTGACAGTGATCTTCTTGATCATCATGGCAGCGGTGCTGTGGCTGATGATTCGCGGTCGTCGCGTGCCCGACGTGCCTGCGTGTCCCAGGTGCCGTTACTGCGTGCGGCAGCTTCAAGGCTGCATCTGTTCAGAGTGCGGTCATGATCTTTGTTCAAGCGGCGTGCTATCAGGTGATCGTGTACCAGTGGCTAGATGGATACGTGGACTCTTGGTCGTTCTACTGGCGGTTGTTCTGTGGGCCACCTATGCCCTCACAACCTTTACGCTCTTTCAAGATCTTGCTGATGCACTTTTTGGACGGCAAGTTGATCACTCTGGCGACTATGCCGTGGAGATAGGCTTTCAGCCTCAGTCCAGTGAAATTTATTCTGTGCGGGTTGCAATGCATAGTCCAGATTTCAATCCGAGTGAGATCCAAGAGCATTGGAATCATCAACTGCCGATGCACGTGCGGATTCGGTGGCATGATGACCGTCAGCAGTTGTTGTTACTTGTTCCTATTGGCCACGATCAAGATGGTGTGACCGATTGGCGGCTTGAACCTGAGCCAGCGCTGTATCGTTTTCAACCGAGTATGAAGGATCTCTATCCCAAAGAAGTTGAATCAAATCATCTTGATGAACAGGTCGCGCTGTGGATGGCTGAAGCAGGGCCCCTTACTGATTCTTGGGATCCAGCACGTTTTGTCTTGAGCCGCATAGTGAGCCAAATGCAGCTTGTTCACCAGCGAGAAATTAGCACGATCTCTACGTCTGATGTATTGGGAGAATCAGCTCTCGCGCAAGCATTTAGTCGCGTCGGCGGAACCCTGGTGGTTCGGTCAGCTTCTCGTGTTTCAGCCCTTTGGTTCATTTGGTCATCCTGGATTGTCATTTGGCTGATTGTGCTGATTGTGGTGTTGATTCCTGGAGTGCGCTATGAGGCGTGGCCCGCGGAGACGCAGTCAGCATCGTAGTGATGGCAGAGCGGATACCTCAGCAAGCGCGAGCCAGTGATACAGGTTTGGCCTTCTGTTGAAGTTCCATAACAGCAAACGTAAAATTTTCTTAGGATCATCTTTATGGGAACAGATAAATAGTTTTCCAAAGGAGAAAATTAACCCAAAAAAACAAATTTAAAATCTTAAACTGGCAAGAGCTTTTACTTAAGAGAAAACTCTAAGTATCAACAACTAATTGTATCCAACAAAGCATTTGAGTATCCCAATCATCCTGTTACTTTCATGCGCAACAAGTGAAACCATGATGAATTCTATAGCAGTTCCTGAGACAGTTCGTCCTTTCCTAGAAGACAACAAAGCCAACCACGGGTTCTGTCCAGTTTGTACAAAAGAGACATGGTTTGTAGAACGCGACAGTTGGCTTAGAGATTCTTATGAGTGTAATACTTGTGGATCGATACCGCGTCAGCGGGCCTTATTGAACACCATGAACACTTTTGCACCAAATTGGTGCAACCTTAAAATTCATGAGTCATCGCCAGATGGTGTTTCAAGTGATTTCATTAAATCAAAATCTGCATTTTACTCCGATTCTCATTTTACGCCAAAGGTTCCTACAGGCGAAATGCACAATGGATTTCGAAACGAAAACATTAGTGCACTGACTTTTGATGACGCCAGCTTCGACTTGTTTATTTCGCAAGACGTAATGGAACATGTGA
>CALCOW010000274.1 GCA_937899935.1 uncultured Phycisphaerae bacterium | reverse complement strand
AAGATTTTCGAATTCTTCTCCGATGCCTCTGCGGCTGCCTCTGCTTCTACTGTCGGTACTCCTGCGGCTACTTTCCCATTTCCATCGAGCAGATTTTTGCTACCAAATTGAGTGTTGGTTGAGATCCTGTCGATGGTATCCAAGGCATTCTCAATTTCCTGCTGAGAAGCATTGACCATGTTCTCATCATTAAGTCCTATATTGGCTGCAGCAACTGCTCGTTGACGCATGTCTACCAGCAGCTTCGATACTTCATTTAGCGCCCCTTCCGCAGTCTGTACCAGCGAAATCGCCGTTGTATTATTGTCTGCCGCCTGATGCAGGCTGGCAATCTGCGAGCGCATCCCTTCTGAGATGACCAGGGCTGCTGGACCGTCGGCACCTTTGTTGATCTTCTGGGCAGATGACAATCTCTCCAGTGACTTTGTAAGCATCTTCTCATTGTTGAGCAAATGACGATGCGCGTTGAGAGCTTCTACATTATTGTTGATTCGCAGACTCATACTAACTCCTTGTAGGTCTGTTCATTGTGATGATTACAGTCTCCTCCATGAAACTGTAAGGACACTCACAAATCTGAGGTGTCCTGAAAAAATTCACCCAGTCCAGGGTGATTACTATTGCGGAATAAACCGCACAAAAAATTGAAAATAAATATCTGGATAATTTATATTATCTAATTCTTACTGAAAAAATCCTCGTTCAGTATACTTAGGTCCACCAGACCGCTACATCCATTGCAGACCGTGGTCAGTGCGGAAATCAGAAAAAAATTGCCTGTCCTCTCACTGACTAGCGAGCAGTGACATCACATTCTTGGGCAACGCATTAGCCTGGGCCAACTGGGCTGTCGCCGACTGGGTCATAATCTGGTTGCGTGTAAAGGCGGCCAGTTCCACCGCAATATCTGCATCCCGTATACTTGACTCCGCTGCTGTTAGGTTCTCTGTGTGGATCCGCAAACTCGTCAGGTTTGACTCAAGGGTGTTCTTCTGGAAAGCACCCATCTCACCCCGAGCCACCGCAATCTCTTCAATCGCCGTATCGATCACTTCCATCGCATCTTGTGCACCTTGGCCCGTGGTCACATCAACATCGGCCAAACTTGCAAAACCACTCTGGTTGGATACCCCCTTTGCCAACTCAGTGGTGGCTACACTTGGTAGGTCAATGCTGACCATCTGGCCTCTGTTAGCACCAATCTGGAAAGCCAAACTCTTAGAATCTTTACCCGTTGAAGCTGCCTCTGCAGCTGCCTCTGCAGCTGCCTCTGGTACTTCTGCAGCTGCTTTACCACTGCCATCGAGCAGATTTTTGCTACCAAATTGAGTGTTGGTTGAGATCCTGTCGATG
>CALCOW010000273.1 GCA_937899935.1 uncultured Phycisphaerae bacterium | reverse complement strand
TATATTCATTTTTATATTGTTGATTCTTGGCCTTCTGGCTATCGGATCCACTCTATAGGTACTGTCTTTCGATGTCCCAAACGCCTCCATCGCTCACCTACGCTCGCTACCTGCAGCTTGATTCTCTGCTGAAACTTCAACAAGCGCAGTCAAGTCCTGCAGAGCATGATGAAATGCTTTTCATCATTATCCACCAAACCTATGAACTTTGGTTCAAGCAAGCGCTACACGAATTGGACAAAGCAAAAACGGCACTTTCAGAAAATGAACTCTATGAAGCGCTCGGTACTTTCAAGCGAGTGCGCATGATCTTGAAGACGCTTGTGGGGCAGATCGACATTCTCGAAACCATGACACCGGTTTCGTTCCAGAGCTTTCGCGATCGACTCGACACTGCATCAGGCTTTCAATCGATGCAATTTAGAGAGCTTGAGTTTGTACTTGGAGCGAAGCGACCAGAAGTTTCTAAGTACATCAAGCCGTCGATGCTCGGATACGAAGGTGTGATCAAACGGCTCAATGAGCCTTCGCTCACAGATCACTTCCACCAGTTTCTACTATCGAATGGAGCCGATATTCCACCGTCGGTTCTCGAGCGTGATGTGACACAACCGAATGGGCCAAATGAACAAGTCCAAAGCGAACTGATTCGACTTTACCGCGACCGACCTGACCTTGCCTTGCTCTTTGAACTCTTGACTGATATTGACGAAGGACTCCAGGAGTGGCGCTATCGGCATGTCAAACTCGCCGAGCGAACGATTGGCCAAAAGCAGGGGACCGGAGGCTCTCCAGGCATCGAGTTCCTAAAGAAATCCTTATTCAATCCTGTGTTCCCTGACCTCTGGCAGATTAGGAATCAGCTGTGAGCATGGAAGTGCTCCATGATATTTCCCCGCCCATTGATGCAGATCTAGCGGTCTGGCCTGGAGACACACCAATCTCTCAGCGCCTCTTGATGAAAATCGAAGACGGTGACTCGGTACGTCTTTCGACGATGACGGCGACGGTCCATTTAGGCTCTCATGCCGATGCGCCTTGCCACTATGCACGTGACGGCCATGGCATTGAGCAATGGCCACTCTCTTATTTCATTGGCCCATGCCAAGTCATGCATGTTGACGTCCAGCCAGGCGAGCTTGTTGGTGTCTCCCATCTTACCGATGAAATTCGTGCCGGACGCGTGCTCTTGGCCGGTGGTAGCTATCCAGATGCCACGCACTTCAACGAAGACTTTTGCGCGCTGGATCCAGCACTCGTAGATCATCTGCATGAGCAAGGCGTCATGACGGTCGGCGTTGACACGCCCAGCGTCGACCCATTTGATAGCAAAGAGCTTCCAGCACATACCCGTTTTTATGAAAACGAGATGGCGATCATCGAGACACTCCAATTAAGCGGCGTACCCAATGGCATCTACCAACTGGTGGCTCCGCCGCTCAAATTAGTTGGATTTGATGCCAGCCCAGTTCGGGCCGTGCTCTGCTCAATCTAATCGATTGTCGCAATCACCTTAACTTCAACAGCAATCGGTGTCGGAAGAGAGCTGATCTCGATCGTTGTACGTGTCGGGTTTGGTTTTCCTTCACCAGCAAAATAGTCGGCATAGATTTTGTTATAGACGGCAAAGTCACCTTTCATGTCAGTCAAAAAGACCAAGACATCTACAATCTGATCCCAAGAAGAGCCGGCGTCTTCAAGCACATGCTTCACATTGCTAAAACAAGAGTGACACTGCGCTTCGATATCTTTCTCGATCACACGCCCATCACCATCCAGGGTGACACCTGGAATCTCTTTGCGACCGCGCTCACGGGGGCCAATCCCGGAAAGAAAGAGCAAATTGCCAACGCGCCGCGCATGGGGATAAGCGCCAACAGGTTCCGGCGCTCTCGATGAATCAATTCCACTCATCACGAGACGGGCTCCATCGCCAAACAGACGTTCTTGGGTTCCGTAAAGAAACGAAGGGCCTCATCACCACCCTCGCGGCCAATTCCACTGGCCTTGACACCTCCGAAAGGCACACGTAAATCCCGCAACATCCAACAGTTGATCCAGACTGTTCCTGCATCAAGAGCCGCTGCAACCCGATGAGCCCGCGCCAAATCGCTGGTAAAGACACTGGCAGAAAGGCCATAAGAGGTGCTGTTGGCCATGTTGATGAGTTCCATCTCATCATGAAATGGTATCACTGAGACCACTGGCCCAAAGATCTCTTCTTGGTTTGTTTGGCAGGCATGAGAAAGACCAGAGAGGACGGTTGGCTCACAGAAGAATCCATTCTGACATCGACGAGGCAAATCCTTGGGTGGACCGCCGCCCACATGGACCGTCGCACCTTCATCACGGGCCCGCTCAATAGCTGCTAGCACTTTGGCTTGATGTTCTTGTGAAACCAACGCTCCTTGTTGTGTTGTTGACTCTAATGGATCACCAATACGCAAGGCGGCGGCCTTCTGACAAAGTGCTTCTATAAAGTCGCCAATGATTGATGCCTCAACAAACAAACGAGAGCCACAGAGGCAAATTTGACCTTGATTCGCAAACGCTGCGCGACAAGCAATTGATACCGCCTGGTCGAAATCAGCATCTGCAAACACGATATTGGGATTCTTCCCACCTAATTCAAGAGAGACCTTCTTGAGGCCACCGGCAGCCGCTTTGCCTATCATGGCGCCGGTCTGCGTGCCACCAGTAAATGAAATTGCTTTAACATCTGGATGCTGCACCAAAGCATGACCCGCTTCTTGGCCGCGCCCCTGAACGATATTGAGAACCCCCTTGGGCAAACCTGCTTCTTTTAGCACTTCAGCCAAAAGAAAGGCGGTCATAGGCGTGACCTCAGACGGTTTCGCCACCACCGTATTTCCCGTCGCAATCGCTGGCGCAATCTTCCAAGTCAGAAGATAGAGGGGCAGATTCCACGGAGAGATACACCCAACAACACCCATCGGCTGCCGAAGCGTGTAATTAAGCGCCATGCTATCTGACATGTAGGCTTCTTCATGACCATGCAAAATACTGGTCGCAAAAAAGCGAAAGTTCTCAGCGGCACGAGGAATATCAACACTGGTTGAGAGACCGATGGGCTTTCCATTATCGACCGTCTCGGCGCGAGCAAAATCGTCGAGGCGACGCTCAATGCCAGCTGCAATCGCGAGCATCAAATCACTGCGATGTCTTGCCGGCGATGAACGCCAAGCTGGAAATGCACACTGCGCCGCTTCGACGGCACGGTTTATATCTTGTTCATCACCAGCAGCCACTTCACTGTATATTTCGCCAGTCGCGGGCTCGACATTCGGCAAATACTGGCCGCTGACTGGCGCCACCAATTGTCCGTCGATGTAATGATCGAGTCGCTTCACTTTTGACCCAATCCAGGCTGAGCTGAAAGGCGCCCTCCGTCAACAGGAATACTGACGCCATTGATGTATCCAGCTTCATCTGAGGCAAGATAAACCACCAGATCAGCCAATTCACCTGGCTGCGCAAAACGCTGAGCAGGCACCGTGGCCATGATGGCATCAGCAATCTCTTGTTCTGTTTTACCTTGCCGCTCTGCCAGTTTGGCGATCAGCCCTTTCAGGCGATCCGTGATTGTAAAACCCGGAAGAACATTATTGACAGTGACACCATCTGGAGCGAGTTCCCGTGCCAGCGTACGCGACCAGTTACCAACGGCTCCACGAATCGTATTTGAAACACCCAGATTTCCGATTGGCATAATGACTGAGGTTGAAATGACATTGATAATCCGACCCCATACTTGCTCACGCATATGTGGGGTTACTACCTGTGCCAATGTTTGATTACAAAGCAAGTGCTGCGTGAACGCAGCCGCATAAGCATCAACGTCCGCCTCAATCGCTGGACCCGGCGGAGGTCCTCCTGAATTGTTGACGAGAATATCGATACCACCAGCTTCTTGAACATGCTTCTGCACTAATTCACGCAACGGCTCTAGTTGCATAAAGTCTGCTGCAAACCAATGGTGACAACGACCATCGACCACTGGGAGGCTGGCATGAACTGAAGAAAGTGTTTCACCATCACGAGCCAGTAAGGTGACCGCGGCCCCTTGACGAGCAAGCGCCTCTGCAGCGGCCCGTCCAATACCACGACTGGCGCCTGCCACCAACGCACGTTTTCCTGTGAGGTTAAGCATCTGCTCAGGATACCGTCTTTGGCCCCTGGCTTGGGCTCCGAGACCCTATTGCACAAACAACAACGCTAAGGCTCGTCGCAATCAGCATCTGCCAGCCAAACCAGAGCGGGCGATAGGTGTCTGGCTCGACCTCAATTCTGATGTGATCTTGCCGCATCAACCAGACGGCCGCAAAGCCCACGATCAAGGCCGCAATAGCCGACCAAGCATTGCCGCGTGGCGTAAGCAAGATCGTCAGAAAGACTCCCAACAATCCGCTGTAAGCAAAGACCATCACGCCAAGCGCAAAATCGATAAGTGAAACCCGATTTTCTGCATTGTGTTGCACGATCACACAGCCCACCGCAAACAGCACCAGTGCCAATGCCCAACAAGCAACCGCCGCCCGACTGACCCGAAGCTCAACCCTTGCATCTGGCTCACGCCCATGACGCCATCGGTGCCAAGGACGATAGAAATCTGCGACCGAGGTGGACGCCATCGCGTTGAGGGCCGAATCAATACTACTCATGGCTGCGGCAAACAAACCAGCCAGCATCAATCCACGAATGCCTGCTGGAAGTTCTTCCAGAATAAAGACAAGAAAAACCTTGCGTGTGTCGTTATCAGGAAGCGTACCACCAGCATCACCCATGATCTGTGGCATGCCATAAAAAATCGCCAACAGCAGCCCAATAGCCAGGAACAAGATGAGCACGGGCCATGTCACAATGTTGGCCCAAAGAATCGCCCACATACCACTGCGTGCATTACGGCAGGTCAACATGCGCTGAGCCAAATCTTGATCGGTACCAAACGCCGCTAGATTAAACAACGACATCCCAAAGATGATTGACCAGATCGTCCAGGGCTCCGTCAGACTCAAACTTGTATTAATTAACTTGAGCTTATTACCCTTCGAGGTTGTTTGCAGTGCCTCAACAGTCTCGCCAAATGAAAGCGGAATCTTGTTCCACAAAATGATAAGCGCGACAATAACGGTCGAAATATAGACCACGGATTGCAGGACGTCTGTCCAAATCACAGCTCTGATGCCACCCAGCACCGTATAAATCGTCGCTCCAATCGCAATAACCAATATCGAGATCATCATTTGGATGGGTTCAATGTCACCAAATGCAATCAACGAAAAGGGAATCGCGACGATATACAGCCGAGCTCCTGAAGCAAAGACCCTGCCCACCATGAACATGCCGCTGGCGCACTTCTGCGCCAACGGACCACAGGTCTGTCCCACGATCTCGTAGATGCTGGTGACGCCTTGGCGATAAAAGGCTGGCAAAAAAACCAAGCCCACGATGATGACGGCGATCAGTGCCCCTAGGTTGCCGGCAAAGTAGGTCAGATTACCGAGGTAAGCCTGCTGCGGACCACCAATGAACGTAGCTGCTGACTGACTGGTCGCCAAGACACTCAGCGCGACCGCCCAGATTGGCATTTGGCGACTGGCCAAAAAGAACTCGTCTTTGCTTCGCCCGGTTCTTCCTACAAAAGCACCAACGGCGATCACGATGATGAGATAGGCAATAACGATGACCCAGTCCCAGCTGCCAAAGCCGGCGACGGCCATCAGGTGGGGGGCCCAGGAAGAGTGGTCTATTGATTGCAGCATCCGTGCAGCTCAACTGGAGAGGGAAGGCTCCATCGCCTCCAGTGGCACTGTAAGGCATAGCCAGCATCGGCACCATAAATTGGAAAAGGCAGCGGGGGAGACCTGTGGAGGCCCCAGAACCTTGGCAAAAACCCTGGTGGCCAATGAAATAGCTCAATGCATTGAATCAGAGCTGTTTGATCGGTAAGATGCTCGGCCCCTGAGCCGGGGCCAATAGGCACCAAGATAGGGTTGAGCAATGATTGCTGTGACCAAAGGTGCCGGAATGCAGGAGTGACCCATGTACGCCATCGTTGAAGATAGTGGAACCCAGATCAAGATGACCAAGGGCGAGGTCATTGACATCGATCTACGTGATATGGGTGATAAGGCAAAGACCATCACTTTTGATCGTGTGTTGATGGTGAGCGATGCAGAAAAGAAGAGTGCTGCCAAAGTCGGCCAACCCTATCTCAGTGGCGCGTCCGTGAAGGCTGATGTGCTTGATCAGATCAAAGATCGAAAGGTCGATGTCATCAAGTTCAAGCGACGCAAGGGCTACAAAAGAAAGCAAGGCCACCGTCAAGGATACCTACGGGTCCGTGTTAGTGAAATCACCGGCCCCAAAGCCTAAGACGTCTCATCTGACAAAACCATTGTTATTGAATGTTGACCGGCCCAAGCGAGGGAAGCATGTGCTGCTGCGCCAGCTTCTGTAGTGCTAACTTCAATCCCATCGCAGGGCTCTTTGCTCGCACGAGCCAAGGGATCCCCAAGCGATCTGTCACCAATTGACTGGTTCCGTAATAAAAGCGACGCGTCTCTCGCGCATTGTTGGACGCACTTGCAATTCCAGTCAGCTGCGCCGGTGACAATAAGTCGCGAAAACCAGGCGTTGAAACGGCCAAACGCAACGTAGCGTCTCGCAAAGAAATACGGGTTTCACTTGACCAAAACGGTGATACCGTCATCGCAAAACCACCACCCTCGTAGACACCAACTTCACCATCGGCAAAAAGGATGTAGCGGATACTGGCATTGGTTGCAGAAGAATCAATAGGGGTCATCCCCGGAAGCGGTGTCCAAAGGACCGTCACATGAATCACTTGCCCATTCTTGACTTTGCCTTTGAGGATCTTGTCGGTCGACACCGTGCTCAACCAAAAGGTTGCTTCTGTGTATTCATCACCAGAAAAGAAAACATTGGAAAAATCCGCCGACAACACAACAGGTTGATCGCGTAGGCTGCTGGCATGAAATGTCCCAGCAGGGGCAACTGATTCATAAATAAGCTGGGGCGAACATCCCACCGTCGTAGCCGCGAGTATTCCAAGCAAGACGATTGCCAATCGTGGCACAGGACCATCCTTTGGTCCTCTACCACCAGGTTCAGGGGCAGGACCTCATCAATCGATTAGTAACTTAGCCGAATCAACTGACAAGGATAAGTCACTATCTGTTTCCACCCGAGCCGTCGGCCATTCGACATCGATGCCCAAACACGCAAGGCTGTTGCGCTCAACAATATCACGAACGAGCGAACGTGGCACGTTGGGCAGACCAGTACCCTGGCTAAACTGGTTGACCGAGTACATATATTCAATCGCCTTGGCTGGCGTCTCCCGAGGGAACCCAGAGCCAAACAGCAGCTTATTCATCACACGGAGGCTCTGGGCAGCCAAGAGCGCCTGATAGAGCTGCCAGGGTGACGAGGCCACGCCAGCAACATCAGCATAGACATTGGCATGTTTTCCCAAGAGCAGCAGCGTCTCATCGATCCATGGATGGCCCAGATGGCCGATGAGGATCGATAGATCTGGATAATTA
>CALCOW010000272.1 GCA_937899935.1 uncultured Phycisphaerae bacterium | reverse complement strand
ACGACCGGATGAGGTGATATGGCGATCTTTGCCAGCCTTCTTTGGAGGTGTGTTGGAATCAGCAAACTCACTACCCCTTGAGCAATCAGCCCCAAAGGCTACTAAGAACACACTGAAGTCGCCGACACCAACGAAGCCATCTCCATCAAGATCAAAGTTTGGATCTGAGCCACCAAAGGCAACTAAGAACAGAGAGAAGTCAGCGACGCCAACCGTCAGATCGCTATCAAAGTCACCCGGACACGCCGTGGGGCAATTGGTCGTACCATCATTCACTTCGCCTGTGCTTGGATCAATGGTCCACCAGATATTACCGAGGCCCTGACCATTGGCGGTGGTAGAAGAACTGTCATTACGGAATTGATAAATTGGTCGGGGGCCTATGCAGGTTTCAACGATGACGTGACCACTCCCATTGACATAGTGTGTCACATCTACACCAACACCAATCGCGCCAAGTTCATCAGCAGTCACCAGTGGCCAAGCAGTTCCGTTATATCCGGGACTCTCGTCACTATCATTGCCCCACACATAAACGGTGCGCTGTTCACTCGTGGCATCACCGCCTTGCACTGCACCAGAGGTAGCGCCAGCAATTTGAAGAACATCCGCGCCATTGATTGTTGCCAGATGACTGGTCGCGATATCAGGGGTTTCAACAATGATCGAGCCTTCCATACCAAATGAAAGACAGTGTGGCAGGCAGAAGTAGGGGATCACGTTGGCGGTCCCATTTGGAACCTGCCACGTAAATTGTGTCAGCGTTGCATTAATGGTCCCGTTGAAATACGTATTGTCATCCGTGCAGTTGGATCCAGAGGTGACGGTGTGATTGCCAGCGACACGTGTCCAAATAATGGTGTCACCAGGCGCGACCGTGATCGTAGCTGGATCGAATGAAAGTTGGTTGACATCAACATGGTGCGTTGTTTGAGCATTGGTAGACATTGTTACAGCCAATATGCCGATACCAGCAAGGCCGCTCAAGCGTGTGGAAAACTGCATTGTTGTGATCCTTTTCACTGTCTTTGATGCGTGCGCAGCGCCAATTGCTGGCCTCTCTTCAGGATGTTCCTTCTAGAGCATTTTCTTGCGGAGTGCGAGACAAAAATGAAAAGAGAATGAGCGTTTTCATCTGCTGAGCCAGGACGGGAGGGTGACAAGTGGCTAGTAAAATGCCAGAATGCCTAGATTCACACTTCAAGTAATCCAATAGAGGGAATCAAATGAAAAAGCAGACTGTCATCTGTGCGTCGATGTGCCTGGGATTGTTATTCATGTTGGCCCTGGCCTCAGCTCAGGATCCAACGAATTCCACTGAGAATACAACTCAGGCTGAGCCGACTTGGACCGGTGACGTTTGGCCGCTTAAAACATGCCCGGTTTCTGGGCGTGAGATAGTGAATCCGCAAGTTGGAAATTACGACGGCCGAGATGTGCGTTTCTGTTGCGGTGGTTGCAAAAACAAGTTTGAACAAGACCCAGCAACCTATTTGGGACCAGCCGACGAAGAGATCATGAAAATCTATCGTCCGTCTTATCCGATCAAGACATGTATTGTCATGCATGATGAGCAACTGCCGACGGATGCTGCAGAGTTTACGGATGTTGTGTACCGCAATCGGCTTGTGCGTTTATGTTGTGCAAGATGTGAAAAGAAATTTAACAAGGAGCCCCTCAAGTACGTGATGGCTCTTAATCAGAAGATTATTGAACAACAAGGTCCTGAGTACCCATTGACGACTTGTGTGATATCAAACAAGAAGCTCGATTCAATGGGCCCAACGGTTGACTATGTCTGGGAGAACCA
>CALCOW010000271.1 GCA_937899935.1 uncultured Phycisphaerae bacterium | reverse complement strand
TGCCAATGGACGTCATGAAGTACAAGATGGTGATACCGTGGCCTTGATCCCACCGGTCAGTGGCGGCTAGACCGCGCTCGTCACTGATGCGCTGCAGATGAGCGACCAAACTGTTTTTCAAGCTCTTCAAGACTCAACCGAAGAAGCGTTGGACGCCCATGTGGGCAGCGGGTCGAGCGATCGGTCTCTTCAAGAGAGCCAACCAAGCTCTTCATCTCCTGCTCAGTGAGCACATCTCCCGCTTTGATGGCTGCCTTACACGCCATCATGTCAACCACTTCATGCAAAGCCGCTTCGCTTGATTGAGTTGCATCATCCTGAAGACTGCGATCGAGCAACTCCGACATGAACTCAACTGGATCAACACGTCGTTCGAAAAGCAGTGTTGGAAAGGCATGGACTGCGACTGTCTCAGGACCCATCACATCAGCTTCAATACCAATACGATCAAACAAGTCGCTCATTGCAGTCACCCGCTCGGTTGCATCACCCTTGATCTCAATGACTGCTGGAACCAACAATCGCTGTGATTGAAGTGGCCCTTCATTAAGCCGATCCATCAGCTGCTGAAACATCACACGCTCATGCAAAGCATGCTGATCAATCACCACCATGCCGCCCTCGTCTTCAACCACAAGATAGGTTCGGTGCAATTGCAACACTTCAACTGATCTCGTGCCACTAGGCAAAACCTCAGAGGCCCCGGCAAGTTGCTTGCCTTGTTCGTCAGAAATGGGCGCCAGGATATTTGCGGGATCAAGCTGCGAGGCAACTTGGTCGGAATCAAAACTTTCAACCATCCCACCAGAGCGCGTCACTGATGGGCGATGGGTTCCTGATTCAGAGGGCTTGTTTGCAAACCGACCTGCTCGAACCGCCGCTCGGTCTAAGTCGAGTCGTGGTGTCAGATCAGCCTCAGTCAGACGATGAGAAAGCGCCTTTCGCACGGCCCGATGAACCGCCCCACTATCACGAAAACGAACTTGTGATTTGGTGGGATGCACATTGACATCGACCTGGGCGGGATTGACTTGTAGTTCAAGTAAAAGCAAAGGGTGCCGATTGGGTTCGATCAAGCCACGGTACGCCTCGCGCACCGCATGGGTCACGGCACGATCAACGATCGGACGGCCGTTCAAATAGAGATGCTGATGTTGTGTCGTCGCTCGAGCCAACCCAGGCCTTCCGATGAGTCCCCATACACGCACATCACCAAGGCGCTCATCAACCTCAAGAAGTTCATCACGAGTTTCCCGACCCAATATCTCACAAGCACGATCTGCTGGTGTTACACCACCGGTCAGGTTGAGCACTTGACGACCATCCACCGATAGCGAGAAGGCGACATCTGGCCGCGTCGCAGCAGCATCGCGTATCGCTTGTGCACAACGGCGTGCTTCGGTTTGATCTGTCTTGAGGAAGGCACCTCGCGCTGGCGTGTTAAAAAACAAATTGCGCACCGTCACCAGTGTGCCCTGTGGGCCGGCTGCTGGCATGACTTCTTGAATTTGCCCAGCTTCAGCTGTGATTTTGCTCGCCTCTTTCGCCCCAACCGAACGTGACTGAATCGTCAGATGGCTAATCGATGCAATCGATGCTAAGGCCTCGCCACGAAAACCAAGTGTGCCAATGGCATCCAGATCTTCAATTGACGAGAGTTTGCTAGTCGCATGAGCGGTCAATGCCAATGTCATTTCATCTGCGTTAATGCCACTGCCATCATCGCGAATCTCTATGACACGGCGGCCGCCTTGTTCAATAGTCACATCGATGCGGGCGGCCCCGGCATCCAACGCATTCTCAACCAGCTCTTTGACACAACTGGCCGGGCGTTCGATGACCTCGCCTGCGGCAATCTGATTAATGAGAAGCGGTGAAAGTCGTACGATGGTCATAGGGAGATTGTAATCCCCCAGAGCTCTAATGTGAGGTGGCCGGTCGCCTGATGCCCAGGGTTGATTTCATCACAATCGGCATTGGTCGTCCACGCCCAAAAGCACGGCCCGTGACCTTGAGAATCACTGCGGCCTGGTCTCGCTTGTACTGTGCTCGATCAATCGCCTGCACATACTGCTCGACCAAGTCTTGATCAAGATCGGCATGTTGGGCAATCTCTTGTGCTGTCAATTCTAGATCGACGTGGCCTGTAATGATTTGATCCAGCACCTCATAGGGTGGTAGAGAATCCTGATCTTTCTGATTTGGTCTCAGTTCTGCTGACGGAGGCTTCGTAATACTCTGTTCAGGAATCGGCTGACCATTGAAACCAAGCTCCTCGTAGTGCTGGTTAATCCATTTTGATAACTCATAGACAACGGTTTTGAGCACATCGCCTAAGACCGCCACCGCACCACACATGTCGCCGTAAATCGTGCTGTATCCCACTGCCAATTCTGACTTATTCCCGGTTGCAAGTAGTAACGCATTACGATCATTGGCCAAAGCCATTAAAAGAACACCGCGCACACGAGCCTGTAAGTTCTCATCCGTGAGGGGTTTTACTTGACCAATAACAGCAGTCAATTCAGCCTGAAGTGACCGATGCGGCTTTTCAATGGGCAATTCCAGTGGGGTTGGCATTCCCAGATTGTTGGCCAAGGCCAACGCATCGGTGAGCGAGCCCTCGGAGGAATATTCCGATGGCATCATGACGCCCTGGACGTGCTGGGGACCTAATGCAGCGACTGCTAAAGTCGCTGTGAGCGCTGAGTCAATGCCACCAGAAAGTCCAATCACTGCGTCCTGGTTCCCAGTCTTTGACCAATAGTCGTGAACACCGAGCACCAGCCCATGAAAGAGTTCGCGCATTGGTTCGTGAGCACGCTCACAGTCAACCGTTGCAGCGCCATCAATCGGTTCAACAAATGAAATGGTCTCCACCGCCGATTGCCAGCCACACATGGCATGTCGCACCGTACCATCTGCATCAATTGCAGCCGAACGCCCATCAAAGATCAGATCATCGTTGGCACCAACCTGATTCACTGCAACAACTGGAATCTTGTATTGCTGCGCCACCTCTTTGAGATGAGCCAAGTGCTGTAATCCCTTACCCATAAAAAATGGGCTTGCGTTGAGTGCCACCAGCATTTCAGCGCCTGCTTCGACCATGTCAGCGGTTGGATCGCAAGGATACTTCGGAGATGCTGTGACATCACTGGCTCGCCAAAGATCTTCACAAATCAAAACCCCCAATGAGGTACCGCAGATATTCAATAAACTTGGCTGTTGACCAGGCTCAAAGTAACGATCTTCATCAAACACGTCATAGCCAGGCAACAGGCGTTTGTCTGCAACTGCTTGCACTTCACCATGGTGCAGTAATGAAACGCGATTGACTAACGGCCGTGTGCCAGAAAGAGCTGCGGCTGGATGGCCGATGAGCACTGGTAGATCGCCAGCCTGTTCTGAAAGCTCTTCCAGAAGCAGCTGACACTGCTCAACGATACCCGCTCGGAGCAAGAGATCGCGGGGCGGATACCCGATCAAGACGAGCTCACTGGTCACTAACAAATCCGCAGCTTGGCCACGGGCCAAGTCAATCGCTTGACCGATCTTCTGGGCGTTCCCCACCAGATCTCCCACCACTGGATTCAGTTGACCAAGGGCAATTCTCATACCCTTATATTGTAGTAATGGACTGACAAAAGCGACTCTGATCTTTTCAAGATCTACGTTCAGAACCTAACTCGATGGCCATGACCGCATTGGAGTGCTTGCCAAGAAGCGTCCCAGAAAAGAACGATTCGACAAAAAAGGCAACAGCCCGATGTAAACCACCAGGCTGTTGCCTCTCCCCCATGTCGACCTCTAGGTCGATTGTTCAATAAACAACCGCATGCGCATTTTCGATCGATTCGATCACTTGACGCACGCTAAACGGCTTGCGAAGCACACTCTCAAACCCCTGATGAGCGAGCTGGGCAATTTGTCCGTCGGTCAACTTACCAGTGACGGCAATAACCTTGGTTGAATGTGTTTCTTCACTACTGTTATCGACCAGATGCATGGCCACTGATTCTTCTTCGGCAGCCAAGTTCAGATCAAGCAACATGACATGTGGACGGAAGCGTTCACACTCAATACCAGCTTTAAAGCAGCTGCTTGCAGATCGAACCTCATAATTTGTTTGATCTTTGAGAATACGAGCCAGGGTCTGACGAACGTCTTCATCGCTGTCGACGACAAGGACGCGAACCGCGCCAGACATTAGACCATCCATGGGAATACCGTGATCACGCATGAATTTCAGAAGACTGGCTACTGGGATTCGCCTGTCCTTTGAACCTGGAATCCGATAGCCATTAAGCTGACCAGAATCAAACCACTTACTGACCGTACGTGAGGCGACATTGCAAAGTTTGGCGACCTCACCAGTTGTTAAAACGTCCTTGTCGAGAAGATTCATTGCCGTGCGCCCCTTCAGTTCATACCAGTCCTGAGAACTAATCCTATTAAGTGCTCTGTCCCTGACAGTCCAATCGACCGAAAGAGGAGGCGAGTTAATCGGGGCTCAAGGGAAATCCGTTTCTCATGAAAAACACCGATCTCGAACGCTCTAGGGCCGCCAAAAGAGCGTCCGCCCAGAATTCGTCTGAGGACAGACCAGATTATCGGTCGGTATTTTGGTGCTGATTATGTGACCTTGGCGGGCTGGCCACGGCTGCTGAAGTTTCTACTCTTCGCG
>CALCOW010000270.1 GCA_937899935.1 uncultured Phycisphaerae bacterium | reverse complement strand
AGAAGAAAACCCTTCAGCCGAATCTTAAGACGGAATATCGACGCTAGCTGAATTGAGGCGTTGTGACGTTTAGGCTTTGACTTCGAAGATGGTCTGAGTTCGAAGTACAAGCTTGCAGTCTTGACGTAGGTGATAGCTCTGCAAATGGACCTGGTTGCTGAAACGCTGCACATCGATCAGTGAGAGATTGTTATTGCCGATCTCGTCACTCCAATGGGTATAAATCGAATCGCCCGATTCTGCATGCCGCTTGAGTTCTGAATATGTCCCAGAAAACAGGTGGTCTGGCAACATTTCAGTTTGGATCGAAGTGATGTATAGCAAATCATCACCGAACTCTGACTCATGGTCCTTTTCACCAGCACATGGGAATGTCGTAAGCAGCCCCCGGTCTGGCAAGTTATCGCCTGCTTCAGTAACCACCTCGGTCACACAAACACCAGAGTGTTCAAAACGGGCGAGGTGACCACCTGGGAAGAGCCAGGCTTCAAATTCATAATCACCATGATCAACACGCGTGCGGCCTGCAATCTCGAAGAACTCAGGGTGCAGCGCTGTTCGATAAAGAAGCATGTTGTAGGCTTGAAGGCTACTTGCTTTGGATGGAATGCTCATCAAAATACCTTACGGAGAGGGAAGAGGAGACCGACGCGACCCGAGTTTCGAGGGGAATTGCCCCGGGCTTTGTCAGAGTTAGCTTGTAATACCGTGAGGGAGCATTCTTGCGGCCTCCATTGTAATAGCAAGTCAAAAATGGCAATATTCAGAGTGTGAACTTTGCGCAGTTATTCGGTCAAAGGCTGGGTGGTGGTTTTCGATAACTGGAATGAGGGCCATATTTTGCTCCAAATGGCCTCTAATAAAGCACTTGGGTGTTTCACTACCCCTCCCCAACTCGCCAGCGGTGGTAGCAAAGGGTGCTGGATCATGGCCAGAATTCACCAAAGATATGCGCTGGGCAGGAAGTTCTTCCCAACTTTCGCAGCTGAAGAGCGTGTCTAGGCCCTGAGGTGGCTGCTCTCCAAGTCGACCTGCATCGGATCAGGATGGTCATTTCAAGAGAGAGCCTGTCATCCTATATCCGAGCAAGATGGCCAGACAGCGCGCTATTTAGACAGCACTTCCACGATACGAGCGTCATTTTTTGCCGCCGCCATCACTTCCTTGCCTTGCTTAGGATCAATATCCAAGACGTCGTAGAGGAAGGCCACGCTGTATTCGAGTGTGGGAATCATCGAATAGGGTCGATCAGGGTTATTGAAATTGAGCCCGTACAACTTGGTTGACTGATAGGCAAGGTGCTGCATTTGGACTCCGTCAGTACCCGCGATGGTCATGTGGCTGGCTTGGTTCACCTGCATCAGCGTTGCCGTCACTGCGTTCTTATAAATTGCTGCGACTCCGCCATTCCAATGGGCGTCGGCGCCGGGTCCAAAGAGCATGGGAATACCGATCGCCGCGGGAGAGGTGAATGGACCCTGTGTATCAGTAATTGTTGCAGGCCCCGAACAAGGGCATAGTGAGTCGGAGGAAGAGCAGAAGAGTAGTAGAGGCGCACTCATCTTGGCCACCACCGAGCTAGGTATTGGTTGAGCGCCGTTCCAAGGTGCAATTGCGACAACGGCTTTAATAAGATCGGCATGTTCAGCATTCACGTCAGCGGCAACATCAATAGCCACACCGCCTCCCATGCTATGACCAATCAACGCCAAGGATTCTGCATTCACATCACTTCGTGAAGCAAGATAGTGCAGGTTCTTTTTGATGTTGCCGGCCATAATTGATGAATTGGCGCAGTGCTGAAACTTGGCACGGCTTCCAATTGATTGGAGCGGTTGGCGGATATTCATAACGCCA
>CALCOW010000269.1 GCA_937899935.1 uncultured Phycisphaerae bacterium | reverse complement strand
GGGATCTGTATTTGGTTGGATTCCCGGATTCATATCAAGACATGATAGCAGTCAAGTCGAACCTATTCGGCCTCAAAGATACGCTGCGTGGAGCCGTTGGGGCCGATTGCCACATGGATCGATCGGCAACAACGCGGGCAATGGCCGGTATAAGCGCTTTGTTCATGGTTTCGATAGATCCGCGCGTACACACGACAGCAGCGAAAGTGGATCATCAAGTGGGGGCGAGGCGCCGGCGATGCTTGGTTGACCGTGTCATGTGGAAGCCGAGACATGGCGTTCATATCGGTAGAAAGGGTCTCCGAGCTTCAGCTTGTTGCTCGGCAGGCGCTTTCGATCAACAGCAGCCGTGCGCTGGCTTGTTCGAGTTTGGTGTGCAGTAAATCGGTTTGTATTTGCGCTTGTTCAGTGTTGCTCATCAATGGAAGATTGATACGGACATTCCACGCAGCGGAGCGAATACTGGTTTCTGCCATTGCCGCGGCGATTGCCAAATCACTCATCATGTGCCGATTGGCGGATGGTAGCAGTGCCTCCAAGGCAACAAGCATTTCGAGTCCAAGGTCAATGAGTTCCGAGGGTGCATCAATAGCTGCTTTGACCGCATCCTTCCAGCTGGCATTGCGCTGAGCGTCGTCTTTGGGCAGCTTCCACAATTCATTAAGCTCACCATAAGCGCGCTGATCCTCATCAGCTAAGTCCAAACTGCGCTGTCGTGCTCGAACAAATCGGGTTTCCGCAACGCTCAATTCTTGGTCGTTCTCACTGGCGGAGTCTGCTTGCATTGAATAGGCAACAACCATGGACGCTAGACTTGCGGCGAATGCAGCGGTGTAACCAGCCACAGCGCCACCACCCGGGGTCGGGCAGCGTGCCGCAATGGAATCAAGCAATGCCTCGATGGGCTGTGGTGCAGCATTCAAACCAGAGAGCCTTTTTAAGAACCAGCTCGAATCTCAGCTTTCAACTGCGATTGGAGTACCTCGGTCGCTTGCTGAGCAAGCGGTTCAATCTCATTGTGCGTCAGGGTGCGATCATTGGCGCGAAATCGCAGTCTGATGGTCACCGATTTCGAACCATTGGTAATGGGTTTGCCGCGGAAGACCTCGACAAAATCAACGGCCTCAAGATCCGCAAGATTCAGCTTGGTAATAGCTTCATTGATCTGCTGCCATGAGGTTTTCTCTAGAACAATCGCAGAGATATCCCGCTCGATTGCGGGGAAGCTGGGTAGTGCAACTACTTGGTCGACAGGCGGGAACCGGTCGTAGAGTCGGGGCAACTCTAACTCTGCCGCCAGCAGCGGAATCTCGATGCCCCATAGTTTCTTGGTCAGTTGGGTATCAAGGACACCAAGATGACCAATTTCTTGACCATCAATCAGAACCGTGCTTGCCGGCTTTAGATAAGGCACTTTCTTTTCAGGTTGATCGAGTGGTCTTATCTCAACTTGCCCCGCGGCACCTAGGAGCGTGTGGGCAAGGTGGTCGATCACGCCACGTAGCTCTCGCGGGCCTCGATCTGGGTCAGTCATGTCAAAGAGAATGCTTAGGCATTGGCGTTCATGGTGCTGTTTTCGATCGCGCCAGAATATTGAGCCACTCTCGAAGAGACGAAGGTTGTTGACACCAGCATCCTGATTCGTTGATCGGACTCGAAGTAAGCTCGGTATCATTGAAGGCCGTAGTGCCGACGCAGATTTTGCTCTTTCGTCCTCAACTTCCATAAGCATGGTGCCATCACTTAAAAACGGGGTACCAGCATCCCGTGGTACTAACGTGTGGGTGATGATTTCTAGAAAATCCATACCTACCAGTGCATTGTGTACGGCAGTACGCCCTGATTCACGGCTGACTGGTGATGCGGGTCGGAGGGCGATGGTTTCAGTCACGGGAATCTTGTCAAGGCCGTGCATACGTGCGACTTCTTCGATGAGGTCGATTTCACAAAGGACGTCCAGCCTGTGAATTGGAGCGGTGACTGCGATGACGCCATCATTAAGTTGTGGCGCAAATCCCAAACGCTCAAGAGAATCACACATTTCCTGATCTGATATATCGACGCCGATCACATGCCGACAGCGTTGGCAACGCATCGTGGCTGTCGGCGGCGCTACAATAGGTTGTCCTTCAGCGATGAGGCCTTCCAAAAGCGTGCCACCAGCAACCTGAAGTATGAGTTGGGTAAGGCGATCGGCGGCAAATTCAATGGTGGCAGCGGGTACCCCTCTCTCGAATCGATAACTTGAATCGCTAGCGATGTTATGCCTTCGACTGGTATTGCGAACAGCAATTGGATCAAAAGTCGCGGCTTCGATCAGAATATTAGTGGTTGATTCTGTCACAGCTGTTTCAGCGCCACCCTTGACACCAGCCATTGCAACAGCTCGCTTGGCATCAGCAATAACAAGATCGTCGGTGGTCAGTTTGACGCTTGTTGCAGCTTCACCAATAGGAAGAAAGGCTTCGTTCTTCTTTGCCTTCCGGATAATAACTTTTGATCCTTCGAGCTTATCAAGGTCAAAGACATGTGTTGGCTGTCCAAGCTCAAAGAGAACAAAGTTCGTGGCATCAACAAGATTATTCCGTGGGATATCTCCACGTGCTTCCAGTCGCTTGGCGAGCCATTCCGGCGAAGGGCCCACTTTTACACCAGTGATGATTCTGGCGGTATAGAGCGGACAGAGCGTTGGCTCATCATTGCGCACGGTGATGGACTTCGAGACGGGATCTCCTGTTGCGTGCAGGACAACTTCTGGCAAGATTAATTTGCGTTGTGATAAGGCTGCAATCTCGCGGGCCATGCCAACATGACAGTTCACATCACCGCGATTTGAAGTCATTTCAAAGTCATGGCGAACATCATCATGAAGTACGGGCTCAGATCCTTCGTGCGGGAATCCCGCGCGCGTCATCAGATCGGCTTGCTCTTGGGCGGTAGCAGTTGGGTCGAGGTAGTCATTGAGCCATTGGTTTGTTGCGTACATGGGCTGCGCAGCCTACCCGCCAGCGGGCAGCGGTACAAAATCCATGTTATGCCGGGGCATGCCTATGCCAGCCTCAGTGGCTCGGATACGTCTCTCCCAGGCCACAGCGGCCAATCAGTGGCTTCGATGCATCGTCAATGGGCCGCTGAATTTCGGAGAATCCCGTACACTCAGCTTATGAGATCACTGATCGCCACACTTGTCTTTTCGGCCCTGGCCTGTTTTGGCGGCTGTGCCACAAGCCAGAATGTCAACGATGACCCGCTGGGGGATGTTCCTGGTGACCTGACCCTGAATGTTGCCGTGGTGCCTGGACCCGATGCACCATTCAGCACCAAGGCGCACTTAGAGCGAGGGCGTTTTATTGTCTATCCCGATGGTTCACTTCGGTATGGTGCCCATGATGAATATCCGGTGCGCTGGATGCCCCCGTTGGTGAGGCGCCTTTCACGTGCTCAAATGGCAGCGATCTGGAACGACTTGGTCAACACAGGCCTCGGTAATCCAGACGCCGGTTCTCCGCCAGTGAACATGCATTTGCAAAAGCCACCTGAAAAAGGATGGTTGTATATGGTGGATATTAATGCTGATGGAAGGACCTGGCAGTTCATCGAGCCAGTGACAGATGTTGATAGCTTGAACCCAGCGATCTATCAACTGGTTCGTGACCTTGCTGCACTTTCATGGGCCTCTGACTTGCCAAACGAAGAGACGGTGACCATACCAAAGCGATATGACCATGGCCCTGATCCATATGCCCAGTACCGTGAGTCGTCAAAATGACGTTGCATCGATGCTTGACTATGAATAGTGTTCGATTGATTTTGTTTCTGCTTTGTTCCGCCGTAGTCGGTGTCTTTGCTCTTGGGTGCGCTAGCGCTGGGGTCGGTCATTCCGCGGACAACGCATCAAGCAAGCAGCGCACGGGCGGCATGTCTCTTGACTTTTCCGTTAAGGGACCAGCCGGTGAGCGGGCTCGGTATGTCTTAGCAGAAGATGGCACCTTGAGCTTTTCGGGTGGGCGCGATGTTGTCCTCGAGAAAGTCAGTTGGAGTGGCGACCTGACCAATGATGAGATTCAGCAGGTGCTGGATGCAATCCAGAGCGTTGGTTGGTATGAGCTCGAACCCGCTTCGCTGCCGACAGAAGATCAGTATGTCTATACGATTGATTTAGAGAGTCCACAGCAGAATGCGAACTGGACAATCACTGGTGACAGCCCATATGTACGGCCCGTCTATGTGGCTCTTGATCAGGTATCGCGGAAACGTTTTGATAGTTATCTGGATCGCCTGCCCCAGCCCAGCCTAGACTTACATATGGAAGAAGTTGCTCGTAAAGCTACTGAAGAAGATGCGACGACGGAGCCATAGATGTGAAAGCTCGCACATTTGACAGACACCTATTGCACCATCGAGTCCCAGGGGCACGCTTTGCTTTTACGATGTTGGGTCTTTTGATCACTGTGGCATGCATTATCGTGCTGGTGGTGATCCTGGCATCTTCTATCGACAAATCAGTCACTGGTGAAGGCAACACACGCCAGGGCACAGTCAACTCGTTTCAGGATCAGATGAACCTGAATATGATTTATAAGGGTATGACCATTGCAGCATTAAGTAACAATGGGGACTACCTGGTACCAAGCAAGGTTGCTCGTAGCCGAGATTGGTCACTCAATACAACTGCAAATCTGTATGCAATGATGCTTCATCAGCGCTTGGTCGCAGCAGAGCAACTGATTTCACCAAATGATTATGGCAATGTCGAGCAATACGATGGTATGAGTGCTTATAGCAATATGAATAGTGGCTCAGGCAATGTGCCTTGGAGTACCGCGTTCAAGGCAGATTTGTCACGTGTTTCAAATACTTCCTATGCCCATATGCCTCTGATTGGCGATCGATTTGAGCAGCATTGGAATAGTAATCGGTCACAGCCATTCCCTTTGTTTGGTACCCGTGGCCCTCTTGATGGTCAGCACAACCCGGACAGTTACACCTACGGCGCTGATGGTACTTGGGCAGGTTGGGTTGTGATGGCGGATGGCTCAGTACAACACATTGCGAGTTTTTCACCACCCGCTGTCAGGTATCAGGGGATGAGTGGGCCAGGGAGCGACAACATCTTTGCAATGGAAGAGGGTATTTATGGGGGCGATGCCATCCTGACGTTTACCACCTCTATCTCCGAAGACGACCTCGAAGTGCAGCACGACTGAAAAACCTGTCGTGATCTTGCCCGCGCGGCTGAAAGAACCAGACTGTTCTGCATCGAGTCAAATGGGCTGGCTCGGATTCGAACCGAGGACCGAACGATTATGAGTCGTTTGCTCTAACCGCTGAGCTACCAGCCCGGGGTGGGCATTCTAGCAGCGACTGCCTGGGTACCCGGCAGCCAGAGTGGGCAGTTGTCATAGAATCTGGCGTACACTGCCGCTGACGGATGTGATCCTGACTGCCGAAGACCCCTTATCGAGCGAAATGCGCGTGGTACCGATCATCTTTGCCATAACTCTTGGCCTTTTCTTACTCAGCCTGGTGGTCATCATGGTCGCAGTGATCGTGCGCGACGGCACCACAGGGCACTGGTGCCGGCACTGTAATGGTCCAATCCCCGATCACCTGGCGGAGAATTGCCCAATTTGCGGCAAGACGCTGGAGCGGCATTTTGTGATCCACAAGCGTTCCCCGAAACCTTTTCCAGTATGGGCCATGCTGCTGCTGTGGACCGGCCTTCTACCATTGCCAGCAGCGATTGTTTCAGAAATTTTGATACGAGTCATCGATGAGTGGGAGGTCACGGCCACCCAGTTGATGCCAGCCTCTCGTGCCTTTGAGTCAGTCACCTTTGAGCCTATTGCCTCCCGTGACGGTGGTCAGTTAAAGGTCAGGCTGATATTGAGAAACAACGATGGAGTTGCTCAACATCTTGATATTCGTCCCGACCAGACAAGTTATGACTCGTTCGCTGCTGACGGCCAGATTACAAAACATGATGGACGACTCACGGATGCTCAACTTTCACAATGGATGAAGGGGCATGGTGTTGATATCAGTTCGAAGGGTTTTACTGCAGAGATCAAAATGTTGATCAAACAGCTCGGCCTCGAGATCAGTGGAGATCAGCAAGAGGTCAATGGCTGGCCAGGTCAGATCATGCAGTACAAGGTGAGAGGCGAGGTCAGGAAATGGGCGCCACTTCTCTTGGCCTTGGGTTGGTTTACCATTTGGCTGCTCGGTTGCATCCGCCTTATTCGGGGTCCCACACGACACTGCCAACTCGCCTTGGAGACAGCTCCCAAGAAATAGGCACCAAGAGAGGTCATTTTAATGTCATCATCCAAGAAGATATGCAGGTTGATGCAAGCATTCGTCTGTCTGAACGTTAGCCGTAGGCCACCAATCACCCTGGATATTCGAAAAACATGATAAAGCTCGTTGCTGCCATTACCACAATAAGCCTTGGCCAACTCGCGGCCGCGGGCTCACCGCCGATGATCACCACCCCAATTTCGCAAACGCGAGCAACGATGGACCTTCAAGGTCCGGTTGACACCATGCGTGAAAGCACTGCGATCGTTAGTTCTCAGATGGAACTACCGGCGCGATTTTCGAAGCGGCATGTCGATCGAGTGATGCGCTTCAATGGTCAAGGGCGACTGGCCATGGTGACAAGCTACACCTTCAATGAGGTCGACGAATCGTATGTGTATGGCTATGACGATAATGGGCGTTTGATCGAATACCTTTCTTTTGAGCAAGAAGATACGCCACCAACAAAGGCTGAGTTTCGTTATGACAAGGAAGGCCGTCTGATACGTCAGGTCTATACAAATGTTGATGGACAAGAACAGAAACGTCGTACGCAATACAGTTCCAATGGGGACACAACAATAATGTTGATGCGCACCGCCGATAAGGATATTTCGGTCGCCAAGCGCATTAGTCCGGATGATTCTGGTGGCTGGCAAGTGATGTCTTTTACGAGTACATCCGATCAGCCCGTCTTAGTTAAAAATGAACTCTTAAATCAAGACGGCCAGACGCTCGTCGCAATTTGGTATGACGCAGCGCAAGTAGTTACGGGCCGTTCACAAGCAACGTACGACGATCATGGACGTATGCTGATGCGTAGGGTGTTTGACGGTTCAGACAAATTGCTCCGATCAGAAACATGGACCTATGATCAGGAGGGGCGACCCCAGACGTACCATCGAGATGAAGGTGAGAAAGCGAGGCACACGACCTATACCTACGAAGTGGATGAAGCAGGCAATTGGGTCAAGCGAACAGCGATGACGCAGATCACAGACAAAAGTGATGTTTCCAAACAGCCAGGTCAGGAAGAGGTCATCACCTACCGTGAGTTTGAGTATGGAAAAGATTGATCTCCAAGAGAAATTAGGCTTATTCAGTGATCACTGGTCGCCGCGGATTGTGGCGCAGCTCAATGGCCAGGAAGTGAAGCTTGCTAAGTTCATTGGCGCCTTTCAGTGGCATCAGCACGCAGACGAAGATGAGATGTTCTTGGTGATAAGCGGTTCATTTACCATGGAGTTCCGTGATCGCAGTGTCGAACTCAACGAAGGGCAAATGATCGTGGTGCCACGCGGTGTCGAGCATCGTCCAGTCGCCGAGCAAGAGTGTTCAGTCATGTTGTTTGAACCAGCTGGTGTCGTCAATACTGGTGACGGTGAGAAAACTGAACGGAGTACGACAGGGACTTGGATCGGTGAAAATCAAGAGTCGTAAAAATAGAATAGAACCACTGTGATTCGATGGTGCACGCTTATTGTCTTGGGATCCTTCATCGCGGGGTGTAGCGCCTGGCAGCACTCCCGTTCGGATCAAGGTGATGGCACGGTGGTCGTTTCAACAGAATCAATAAGACCAGACTGTTTCCCGGGACTGAAACAGGTTGTCGCTTTTCAAGACGGTGTGCTATCTGGCGCCAGGCCTCAAGGAACTGCGGGAATGCGTTCCCTGGTTCAATTAGAGGTTAGCACGATTGTCTGTGTCGACGGAGTGGCACCAGATGTCGAACAAGCAAGCAAACTTGGTATTGAGACTATTCACATACCACTGAAATATCACGCGCCAAGTCAGGCACAGATTGCAGATCTCGCAGCCGCAGTCGCGATCAATAGAGAGCGAGGCAATGTCTACATTCACTGTCATCACGGTCGACATCGTTCGGCAGCCGCGGCAGCACTGGCGTTGATTGCACTGGGCTTATCAGAGGCAGATGAAATGCAGCAACGAATGGAGGTGTCTGAGACGTCACGGCAGTACACCGGTTTGTGGGATGCAGTGGGGCAACAACCAGTGCTCGATCGGCGTGAGTTGATGGCCCCAAGCAGAGACCTTCCTTCAGTTGTCAGGCCAGAAGGGATGACTGCTCAGATGGTTCAGATTGATGAAGCCCTTGATCGACTCTTGCTGGTTCAGGAATCGAACTGGGAAGTTCCTGAAACCCATCCCGACCTCGCGCCTGCCGCTGATGCGGGCATGATTGCAGAAACATTTCGTGCAATGCAGTTTGATCAAGACGCGTCTTTTCAAAAAGAAGAGTCGTTCATGAACCAAGTGCGTGAGGCGTTGCAAAGTGCTTCACTTTTAGAAGAGGCGTTGAATGACAAGAATCAAAAGATCATTGATCTCAGTCAGCACTTGCGCCGTGTCGAGCAATCGTGCATCAACTGCCACCGCCAATGGCGAAAGTAAGAACCAAAAACGTAAGAACATACCTTGGGACACGACTCTTTGGTGCAAGCAGTATCAACCAGAGGCATTGCTCTTATTTAACTAAAGCACTGGTTGCCCAATACAAGGATGGGTATCTATCCTTCTGAGATGTTTGCGTTTTGCATTAAGTAGCACCGCCAAGTTGTCTTTGTTCGCTTTCCAGATCACCGCAAAGCTTGGCGGCATTGGTAAAGCAAAAAGCGGAATGTGCACATCGAACTTGCAACCTTCCAGAGGCATGTCAACATCCCAGCTCGCCCAACTCGTGACGATACCGATATTCATCATGGCACTTCTGAGCCGACCGGGGGTGACCCAGTCTGCATTGGGTCGATGCAGGAGCGTCTTGCGAATTTGCGGTGCCGTGAACCCCTCTTCTTGGAGCAAGATCACGGGCACTTCATAGGTGCCCGCAAGCTCTTTTGTCACTTCAGGAATTCGACCGCGGGCATCGACCGCCATCAGACCGCAGTCCATTTCGAATTGGTCCATGAAAACCGAAGTAATGACGTCATTGGTCGAAATAAAGGGGACCTCATCGGTCGGTTTATATCTTCTCTTTTGTTTGGCCACCCAGTCCACGTTGATGTAGCGAAAGATCGGTTTGTTCCGATTTAGAATCACACGAATAATAAAAGGCACAATCGTGGTTATTGATTTGAACCAAGAGACACGTTTGGCCCCAACGATTTCGTCAACTTTCTCAGAGATATCCACCCGTCTTGCATCAAGACTTCGAATCGGTGATGTCCCAGCAAGCATGCTGTAAATGCAATAAAAGGTATAACCATCCGCGAGCGTGTGACATATCGATAGCACGATGCAGAAACGATCGTGCGAGGTTGAAATCACCGTGACTTTAAACAGTGGATGCGGGGCTTTCGCTCTTCCGCCATGGCCACCATTCACGAGATTCGGCTTCAGCTTGCGCTGTAGCTTTTTGATCGGCGTATCTGGACGGAGGTCGGGATGACGTACGGTTTCAAGGTGCCCCTCTATATTTGGCGTATCAGGTATCCACAGAGAGGGAAACTGACGTGTCTCAGGGTGTTTGCGATATTGCCCGTCAAGCCACGGATTGTGCTGAAGAATTTCTTTAACCCGTTGACGAATCAGGTCAAGTGGTGGCTTGCCTTTAAGAAAGGTCAGTGTCGTGACAGGGGGATCGAGTGAACGGTCTTCGCGATCTGTTTTAGTCAGTTTGATGTAATAGCCGTTTTGTTCATCCATGCCTTGGCTACCCCAGAGCTTGCCAGTCAGGAATATTCTCTTGGTGGAAACGCCCCGAGCACGACTCGAACGTGCGACCTGCGGTTTAGAAGACCGCTGCTCTATCCAGCTGAGCTACCGGGGCTGTGGGTGCGATGCCCGCACCAAAACAATGGACAGCATTCTACCGATCAGTCGATCACGCTGTTTCGCTCTGCCGGTTAAGTGCCTCATACAACGGTCGAGCAGATCTTTTGAGCCTAGCTTTCAGCATCACGTGTGGTGATCGGATGTGAAACAGGGGTGTTCGGACTTGGAGCCCATCGCAAACTGCGAGGAACCGAAGATCAAGAGGCATTGCCACCACTTGGGATTGAGAATGGGTCTCATTGTGCTTACGTGTTCTCAGGGAGGCCCACGATGTGAGTAATAAGGCAAGCCCGAGCGATAAGAACAGCTGGATCTGACTCATAAAAAAAAGTTTATGGCCACGATTCCCACCGTTCGCTATCCTGGGATGCCCCAACTAGCCATAGAAAGCCTCTTATGTCCCGCCAGGACCTTTCCCTACCTCAACAGCGCCGCTTCGGCCAAACCAGTCGCCCTGATTGGTGGTGGTTGCAGCCACTGGTGGTCTTTCTTGGACTCGGCGCCTTTGTGGTGTACTCAACTTGGGCGGCCTTTCAGGGCATCAACTACTTCTATGGTGGTGGCGGTGCTCACTATCTGAGTCCCTTCTACAGTCCGGAAATTTATGGCGACTCAGGTCATGCCTGGTTTGGACCTAAGCCGGGTTGGTATCCCGAGTGGTTGCCATGGTCACCAGCGTTTTTCATTCTCTGGGCACCAGGTGGCTTTCGATTGACGTGTTATTACTACCGCGGTGCCTATTACAAATCCTTTTGGGCTGATCCGCTGAACTGTGGTGTCGGTGAGCCGCGTAAGTGCTATCGCGGTGAACACTCGATGCCGCTGATTCTCCAAAATGTTCATAGGTACTTTTTGTTCTTTGCACTGCTGTTCATTGTGGTGCTGGCCTATGACGCGGTGTGGGCATTTATGTTCACCAATCCGGAGACCGGTCACAATCAGTTTGGTATTGGCTTAGGCTCATTGATCTTGACCGCCAATGTCATTTTCTTGGGTGGCTACACATTGGGTTGCCACTCATTGCGCCATATTGTGGGTGGTTGCCTTGATCGTATGTCTCGCAAACCAATTCGTCGTAAGGCTTGGGATTGTGTGAGTTGTTTGAACCGCAAGCATATGCTCTGGGCTTGGATGAGCTTGTTCTGGGTCGGTTTTACGGATTTCTATGTTCGTATGTGTGCCAGTGGCTACTGGACTGACTGGAGGATTCTCTAGTGGGCTGGAAGACACATGAGTGTGATGTACTTGTCATTGGTGCTGGTGGTGCTGGTTTGCGCGCCGCAATCGAAGCATCTGGCGCCGGCTCTCAAGTGATTTTGCTGAGCAAGTCACTGCTTGGTAAAGCGCATACAGTCATGGCTGAAGGTGGTATGGCGGCCTCCATGGGTCATGTCGATGAACGAGATAACTGGCAGGTGCATTTCACCGATACGATGCGCGGTGGGCAGTACCTGAACAATTGGCGAATGGCTCAACTGCATGCCCAGAATGCACCAAACTGTGTGCGTGAGCTGGAAGCATGGGGTGCCTTGTTTGACCGCACCAAAGACGGCCGCATTTTGCAGCGTAACTTCGGGGGACATCGCTATCCACGTCTCGCTCACGTTGGTGATCGCACGGGCTTAGAAATGATTCGTACCTTACAAGATCACGGTATTCATCAGGGCATTGATTTTCTGATGGAAACGACGGTGATCGATTTACTCAAAGATGGAGATCGCGTGGCGGGGGCTTTTGCTTACGATCGTGAGCGGGGTCGTTTCCATCTGGTGAAAGCCAACGCCGTCATACTTGCAACTGGGGGAATTGGTCGCGCTTATAAAGTGACGAGCAATAGCTGGGAATACACGGGTGATGGCCATGCGTTGGCCTATCGGGCAGGCGCTGAACTTGTTGATATGGAGTTCGTGCAGTTTCATCCTACGGGCATGGTTTGGCCACCGAGTGTGCGCGGTATTCTGGTGACTGAAGGTGTTCGTGGTGAGGGTGGTGTGCTCAAGAACAGCGAAGGTCATCGTTTCATGTTCGATGATATCCCAGAGCTGTATGTCAATCAGACCGCAAGTACAGCAGAAGAGGGATGGCGATTTGTCATTGGCGATCGTGAAGCTCACCGGCCGCCAGAACTACTCACGC